>DASQDT010000037.1:0-27581 GCA_035634035.1 Pyrinomonadaceae bacterium
GCTCGTAATCGTCGCGGGCGCGGGCGGGGAACTTTCTGTTGAACCAAGAGCCGGCGCAGATTTCGCCAAGCTCGCGCGAGGTGAGCGCGGAGACGCGCGCGCGGCGGAGCGCGGTGCGTTCGAGCGTGGCGTCGTGGATAACTACGGCCGCGCCGTCGCGGGCGAGGCGCACGTCGAATTCGAGCCCGTCGGCCCCGTCGTCGAGCGCGCGCGCGAAGGCGGCGAGGGTGTTTTCGGGGGCGGCCCAAGACGCGCCGCGGTGGCCGATGATGAGAGGCGCGCTGGCGTGCGTCGTGTCGGGGCGGGGCGCGCTCATTCGTCGTCGGCCGTCACGGCGGCTTCCGTCGTCGTCGTCGTGGCTTCGTCGGCTTCAGGGGCGGGCGGTGCTTCGAGCCAGAGCGAGGCGAGCGGGGGGAGCGCGACCGCGGCCGAGTAGGGCCGCCCGAGGCGCGGCACCTCTTCGGCCTCCACGGCGTCGCCGATGTCCGTGCCCGTCCCGCCGTAACGCTCCGCGTCGGTGTTGAGAAGGATTCGGTACGTGCCGGCGTGCGGTAGTCCGAGCCGGTAGTCGGGGCGCTCGACCGGGGAGAAGTTGCCGACGCACAAAAGTCTGCGGCCGGTCGAGGGCGAGACGCGCGCGAAGGCGACGACGTTCTCGGCCGCGTTGTCAACGTCTATCCACTCGAACCCGGCGGGCTCGTGGTCGGCCTCGTGGAGCGCGGGCTCGTCGCGGTAGAGGCGGTTGAGGTCGCGGACGAGTCGCTGCACGCCCGCGTGCTCGGCCTCGTCGAGCAGGTGCCAATCGACGCTCGCCTCCTCGCCCCACTCGCGCCACTGCGCGACCTCGCCGCCCATGAACAGCAGCTTCTTGCCGGGGTGCGCCCACATGTAGGCGTAGAGCGCGCGCAAGGAGGCGAACTTCTGCCAGCGGTCGCCGTGCATCTTGCCTATCATCGAGCCCTTCATGTGGACGACCTCGTCGTGCGAGAAGGGGAGGATGAAATTTTCGCTCCACGCGTAGACGAGCCCGAAGGTCAGGTTGTTGTGCGCGCCGCGGCGGAAGAGGGGGTCGGTCTGGAAGTACTTCAAGGTGTCGTGCATCCAGCCCATGTTCCACTTGAAGTCGAAGCCGAGCCCGCCGTCGGCGGGCGGGCGCGTCACGAGCGGCCACGACGTAGACTCTTCGGCGACCATCAGCACGCCCGGACAATGACGGTGCACGGCCTCGTTCAGCTCGCGTATGAAGTCGAGTGCTTCGAGGTTCTCGCGCCCGCCGAACTTGTTCGGGAGCCATTGGCCTTCGCTGCGGCTGTAGTCGAGGTAGAGCATCGAGGCGACGGCGTCGACGCGCAGGCCGTCGACGTGGCACTCGTCAACCCAGTAGAGCGCGTTGGCGACGAGGAAGTTTTTGACCTCGTTGCGGCCGAAGTTGAAGATGTAAGTGCCCCAGTCGGGGTGCTCGCCGAGCCTCGGGTCGAGGTGCTCATAAAGCGCCGTGCCGTCGAAGCGCCCGAGCGCCCACGCGTCTTTCGGGAAGTGGGCGGGAACCCAGTCCATGATGACGCCGATGCCGCGCTCGTGGAGGTGGTTGACGAGGTGGCGGAAGTCGTCGGGCGTGCCGTAGCGCGCGGTCGGCGCGTAGTAGCTGGTGACCTGATAGCCCCACGAGCCGCCGTACGGGTGACCTTTCAGCGGCAGGAACTCGACGTGCGTGAAGCCCATCCGCTCGCAGTAGTCGGCGAGCGCGGGCGCTGTCTCGCGGTAGGTGAGCGAGCGGCCGCCCTCCTCCGGCACGCGACGCCAAGAGCCGAGGTGGACTTCGTAAATCGAGAGGGGACGGCGCAGGTGGTCGGCGCTTTCGCGGCGCGCGAGCCAAGCGTCGTCGGTGAATTTGAAACTCGACTCGAAGACGATCGAGGAGGTGGCGGGCGGCACTTCGGCGAACTGCGCGTAAGGGTCGGCCTTGAGGAACGCGCGCCCGCCGCGCCGCCGCAGCTCGAACTTGTAGAGCGCGCCGCCGCCGACGTCGGGCACGAAAATCTCCCACACGCCCGAGACGCCGAGCTGGCGCATTTGATGGAGTCGGCCGTCCCAGTCGTTGAAGCTGCCGACGACGCTGAGGCCGTCGGCGTGCGGGGCCCAGACGGCGAAGGAGACGCCGCGGACGCTGCCGAAGTCGCGGACGTGCGCGCCGAGCTTCCGGTAGACGCGCTCGTGACGGCCCTCGCCGAAGAGGTGCTCGTCGAGCGGGTCGAAGGTCGGCAAGAAAGCGTAGGCGTCGCGCTGCGTGAACGCCGCGCCGCCCGCGTAGTGGACGCGGAGTCGGTAAAGGAACGGCTCTTTCGCGCGGGCGACGACCGCCTCGAAGAGTCCGCGCGGGTGCGAGCGCGTCATCTCGACGGGCGCGCGCCGCCCGTCGATGAGCAGCTCGACGCGCTCGGCGTCCGGCCGGTAGGCGCGCACGACGCGCCCGCCCGAAGCTATCGGGTGCGCGCCGAGAATCGCGTGCGGGTCGCGCGAGTGGAGCGAGAAGAGGGCTTCGAGTTGGGGGGGCGGGACGGGCGGGGGCGTCGGCGAGTCGGGCGCGTCCGCGTCCTGCGACTCGGGCGCGTTTGACGAGTCGGAAGCGGGCGGCGTGTCGGAGGCGGGCGGCGTGTCGGGCGCGGCCGTCTCGACGGTCGCGGCCCGCGAAGCCTTCGCCCCCTTCCGACGCTTGCTCATATCAACTCTTCGAGCAGACGCTCGTCAGCGAATCTCTCGTCGACGCGCCCCGCCGCGCGTCGCGAAGCCTCGACGACGCGACGGAAGATGTCAGCGCCGTCGCCCTGCGAGGGGACGTTGCTGCGCGCCTCCGAGAGCATCGAGAGGAAGCGCGCGCGCGGCGCGTCGAGCCCCGACTCGTCTAAAAGCTCAAGCGCGCGGCCCGCGTGGCGCAAGACCTGCGACGCCTCAAGGCCCGAGATGTCGTCGAAGAACCAGCCGCAGCTCGTGTACATGGCGAGCGCCTCGCGCTGCATCTCAAGCAGGCGCAGCGCGCGCCGCGCCTCCTCGCCCGAGAGCGTGCGCGCCGCGTGTCGGCCCAAGAACTCCGCGCGCGCCGAGAGCGAGCGGTCGGAGATGAGCTCGGCGTAGGCGTCGCGCGCGGCCCACGGGTCGCGCAGGAGCGCGCGCGCGGTCGTGTCGAACTTCTCGGCCGCGTCGTCGCGCAGAAAATCCAACGCGGCGCGCAGCGGGGCTCGCCAAGCCTGATTCCAACTCTCGTCGCGGCCGGCGTGGCAGCCGCAGTCGCGACGCCAGCGCCCGACGCCGTGGGCGCAGCTCCACGAAGTGCCCTCGCCGTCCGGCCCGGCGTCTATCTCGACCTCCCACTCGGCCGGGCGGCGCGCGAGCACCTCGCCGTAGTTCGTCACCTCGAAGCCGCGCGCGGGCGCGACCTCTTCGAGCGCGTAGGCGAGGCAGCGCTCGCCGTATCGGAAATGATGGCCGTAGCTCTCGCCGTCGGTCGCGGTCGAGACGAGCGCGGGCCGGCCGTCCCCGGCGGCGCGCTCGAACAGAGAGACGAGACGCGCGCTTGAGACGAGCACGCCCTCGAAGGCGACGGCGTTGGCGACGCGGCCGTCGTAGAAGAAGACGGCGATGGCGCGTCCCGAGCCGTCGCGGTGCGAGAACTTGTAAGGGCGCGTCGCGTCCACGCGGCCGCCCGTCACGTCCTGCCACTCGTACGCGCCGGGCGCCCGCACGCGCGCGGCCTGACGCGGCGAGAGGATGACGTACTTCAAGCCCTCCTCGATGAGCGCGCACAGGACGTCGTCGTTGCAGGCCGTCTCGGGCAGCCACATCGCCTCGGGCTCGCGGCGGAAGCGCAGGCGGAAGTCGGTCTTGCCCCAACGGATTTCGGTGCGGAGGTCGCGCGCGTTGGCGAGCGGCAGAATCGTGTGGTGGTAGCCCTGCGCGATGGCGTTGCCGTGGCCGCCGCGCAGACGCAGGCTCTCGCGGTCGCCTTCGAGAATGCGCCGGTAGACTTCGGGGTCGGCGCGCTCTATCCACGAGGCGAGCGTCGGGCCGAAGTTGAAGCTGACGAGGGCGTAGTTGTTGACGTGGCGCAGGACGCGTCCGCCGTCGTCGATGACTTCGGCGAAGGCGTTGGGGCGGTAGCACTCGGCGAGGATGCGCGCGTTCCAGTCGTGGAAGGGGCGCGCGCTCGCTTCGCGCTCGACTAGGCCCGTCCACGGGTTCTCGCGCGTCGGCTGATAGAAGTGGCCGTGTATGACCAGCGCCGTCCGTATCACGTCAATTCACCTGCTTGTTTTCGGTAGAGCTTAAGAAACCTTACCGTTCATTCAGGCAAACTTCAAGACGCGAGTAGGAGAGGCTAGGAAGGGTGGGAGGGGCGGCCGGAGCTTGAGAGGCTAGCCGCGCGTCGCGCGCTTGAGCTTGATGTCGAGCGCGCCGATTTTGCTGGAGAGCTTGGCGCGGACGGGGACGCGGGCCTCGTCGTCGGTCACCCAGAGGGCCATCTTGCCCTCGCCCTCGACGGGGCGGCCCGCGCCGAACAGCTCGACGTCGACGCGCACGACACGCACCTTGCCGAGCACGGTCTTGACCGGCTTGCGCTCGGCCGAGACGCGCGCCGGGACTTTGTAGACGCGGCCCGAGTCGCTCAAGGTCAGCTCGAACGTCTTGCCGGGCGTGAGCGTCTGCGTGCGGAGGAAGTAGATGGCGGAGACGATGTCGTGCGCCGCGCCTTCGAGCGGCGAGGTCACGACGCGGGGCTGGCGCTCGGGGTCGTTCGGGTCAATCTCAGTCCAAGAGACGACCTTGCCGGCGCGGTCGAAGACGGCGTCGCTTTTGCGGACGCGCTTGCCCTGCTCGTCGAGCTTCGTCGTCCGCACGACGGCGAACGGCGCGCGCTCGACGAGCGACTCGACGCGGAAGTGGAAATCGATTGTGAAAAGTTTGCCGAACCAGCCGTTTGAGAGCACGTCGCCGGTGAAGAGTAGGCGCGGCGGTTGCGGCGCGGGCGTCTGCGCGGAGGCGTCGGACGGGGCGACGGGCGGCTCGGGCGCGCGGGCGGCCTTGAAGGTGAACTCGGCGATCTTGACGCCGCGCAGGAGCAGCTTCGAGAACTCGGCCTCGTAGACCAACTCCTCCGTCGGCTCGAAGGGGAGCGGCGGCGCGGTCGTCGCGCGCCCGCCCTCGCCGCCGCGCGCCGCGCCGCCCTGCGGAAACGCGAGGCCGCACGCGAGCGCGAGGACGATGACGAAAGAGGCCGTGCGACGAATCATCAACGAACCAGAACCGAACGGGCCAACTCGACGCCCGCGTCTTTGAAGGCGAGGAGCGCGAGCGCGACGGCGAAGCCGATTGCGGCGCGGTACTCGCGGTAGCGCATGTAAAGAGTCGGGTCGAACCTGACGCGCTCGCCGCCCGCGTCGTACGGAGTCGCGCGCGGCAGAAACAGCGGCACGTCGCGCGCGTAACGCCGGAACTCCTCGCCGAAAAGCCCCTCCAGCGTCGCGGATTCGACGCGCATGACCGGCAAATAGATGCCCAAAAACAGCGCGGCGAAGAGGCTCCCGAGCAAGACGGGGCGACCGGCCGCGACCGTGAAACCGAGTCCGAGCAGAAAGCTTCCCAAGTAAAGAGGGTTTCGCGTGTGGGCGTAAGGGCCGGAGGTGGCGAGGCGGTCGTTTTTGCGTATGTGGCCGGCGGCCCACGCGCGCAGGAGAAGGCCGAGGAGCGAGATCGCCGCGCCGACGGCGAGCGTCCAGACGGCGGGGCGCGCGAGGATGATGAACAGGGCGGCGCAGACGAAGCCGAGCGGCACGCGCCAGCGCTGCACCCAAGTCCCGCCGCGTCGGCTCAACGCGCGCGCCCCCCGCTCGTCTCCAAAAGTTTAGCGACGCCCCTGTCCAAAATTTTGGACGCGCGTCCACGCCGCAGGCGCTCCGCGACGGCCTCGAACGCGCGCCCGACCTCGATGTCCATGCAGACCCACTTCGAGCACGAGCGGCGGTGGCAGTCCGCGCGGCAGTCGATGTCCGTGCGCTCGACGCAGACGTCTTCGGGGCGCGGGCTGCCGTTGCGCCACCACTCGGTCGGGCCGAAGAGTCCGACGACGGGGGCTCCGGCCGCGACCGCCAAGTGCGTCGGGCCGGTGTCGCCGCCGACGTAGACTGCCGCGCGCCGCGCGAGCGCGTAGAAGCCTTTGAGCGACGGCGCGGAGGCGCGGGCCGCGCCCGTCCGGCTCGCCGCGGCGACGCGCGCGGCCAACTCCGTCTCGCCCGGCCCGTGCGTGACGACCGAGCGCAAACCCGTCTCCTCGAAAATCGCGTCGGCGAGTGAGCCGAAACGCGCGGCGTCCCAGAGCTTGGTCGGCCAGCCGCCGCCGGGGTTGAGAATCGCGAAGCTCTCGCCGCACGCGGCGACTATCTCGTCGGCCTCGCGCTCGTGCGCCGCGGAGACGGCGACGGGGAACTCGAACTCGGACGGGTCGCGCGGGACGGCGACGCCGAGAGCGCCCGCGAGCAGCGAGAGATTTTTGTTGATGACGTGTGCGCGGGCGGGCGTCCGTACGGTGTCGGTAAGAAGGAAGCGCGAGGCCGGCTCGCGCAAGCTTTCGCGCGCGAAGCCGACACGGCGGGGCGCGCCCGAGAGCCGGGCGACGAGTGCGGATTTAAGTAGCCCTTGGAAGTCTAAAGAAATGTCGAAGGCCGAGGCGCGTAACCGGCGCAACTGCTGACGCGGTGCCAGCAGCGTCTCCCCAGACACCGGCCAGCGCCTCAAGGCCTTCGTGTCGGTTTCGATGAGGGTATTTATGAGCGGGTTGTCTCGCAAAATTTCGGCCGCGCGCCGCTCGACCGCCCACCCGATTTCCGCCTCGGGCCGCGCCCTCCGCAGGGCGGCCAGAGCCGGCAGCGTGTGCACGATGTCGCCGATGCTCCCGAGTTTGACGAACAGAACCCGCATAAAAACAGTGACGAGCGACGGGTGACGAGTTAAAGGCCGTCCGCTTCCGTTTTCGGACGGCCCGCCCGCGGCCTGAACTTTAGAGTCTAAAGTCTCGCCCGTCGCTTGTCACTCGTCACCCGTCACTTTCCTGAGCATTCCCGACGACGAGTGCTCCTTCGGGTCGCCGACGATGGCGACGCGGCCGCCGTAGGAGCGCACGACCTCGCGCTCGGGGACGGTCTCCTCCGTGTAGTCCGTCCCCTTCGCGTGGATGTCGGGCCGGACGGCGAGCAGGAGTTGCTCGACGGTCGGCTCGTGGAAAATCGTGACGAGGCCGACGGCCCGCAGCGACGCCACCACCTCGGCCCGCTCGCGCTCCGGCACGAACGGCCGCCCCTCGCCTTTCAGCGCGCGCACCTGCTCGTCGGAGTTGACGCCGACGACGAGCAGGTCGCCCAACGCGCGCGCGGCCTCCAAGTAGCGGACGTGGCCGACGTGCAGGAGGTCGAAACAGCCGTTGGCGAAAACTACCCGCGCCCCGTTCCGCCGCGCAATCGCCACGCGCGCTATCAAACGGTTGCGTTCGACCACGCGGGAGGCCGCGTCCGCCGTGTTCTGTTCGTCAGCCCTGCTCATGGGTTCTCACGGAGGCGAGAAGCTCCTCGCCTGAGACTGTTGCCGTGCCGCGTTTGGTGACGACGACGCCGCCCGCGTGGTTGGCGAGGCGCGCCGCCTCGCCGTAGGTCGCGCCGGAGGCGAGGGCGAGCGTGTAGGCGGCGATGACCGTGTCGCCCGCGCCCGTCACGTCGACGGCCGTGTGCGCGCCGACGGCCGCGAGGTGGAAAGGCCGCCGCCCGCGCTCGACGAGCATCATGCCGCGGCTCCCGCGCGTGATGAGGAGGGCGTCGAGGTCGAGCCGCTCGCGCAAGCCGAGGCCCGCCGCTTCGAGCCGCTCCACGGTGTCTAATCGCTCGCCCGCGAGCTGTTCGACCTCGTCCTCGTTGGGCGTGGCCGAAGTGACGCCCGCGAACTCGGCGAGGCGGAAGCGCGAATCGACGAGGACGGGTCGCCGCTCCGCGCCCGCGCGCAGGTGTCCGACGAGGTCGGGCGCGGCGACGCCGTAGTCGTAGTCGGAGATGATGACGGCGTCGGACGCCGCGGCGGCGTCGCTTGCGCGGCGCGCTATTTCGGCGCGCAGGCCGTCGTCTGACGCGTGGCGCGCGCCCTCGTAGTCGAGGCGTATGACCTGCTGTCGCGTCGAGTGCGAGTGGCCGGCGAGGATGCGGACTTTGGTCGGCGTCTCGTGCGCGGGCGAGACGGTGACGCCGTCGCAGTCGACGCCGGCGGCGCGCAGATTTTCGAGGAGGGCGAGCCCGGCCGCGTCGTCGCCGACGACGCCGACGATTGCGGCGCGCGCGCCGAGCGAGGCGAGGTTGGCGGCGCAGTTGGCCGCGCCGCCCGCGACCGTCTCCGTCCGCTCGTGGCGCAGGATGAGGACGGGGGCCTCGCGCGAGACGCGGCTTATCTCGCCGTAGACGAAGCGGTCGGCGACGAGGTCGCCGACGACCGTCACGCGGCGGCGCGTGAACTCGCCGACGAGCGCCGCGAGACGCCCGGCCGCCTCTGCGCGCGTCTCAGTCATCGGCCTCCGTGCGCGTCCGTGTCATCCGTCCCTCTCTGAAGTCGCGCCGCGCGCGTCGGCGACGATTCGCCTGACGGCGTCGAGCAAATCCTCGGCGACGAGGTCGGGCTCGTGCTCCCACGCGGCGCGCTGGTGCTCCCACTCGCCGAGGCCGTAGCCGCTCAGGACGAAGGCCGCGCGCACGCCGGCGTTGCGCGCCAGCACCACGTCGCTGTAGCGGTCGCCGACCATCCAGCTCGCCGCGAGGTCGACGCCCAACTCACGGGCCGCGCGCCGAATCAACCCGGGCCGCGGCTTGCGGCAGTCGCAGTCGAGTCGGTAGGGCGGCTCGCCGACCGAAGGGTGGTGCGGGCAGTAGTAGACGGCGTCGAGCCGCGCGCCGCCGCGCTCAAGCTCCGCGCGCAAGCGTTCGTGAACCGCGCCTATCATCTCCTCGGCGAAGTAGCCGCGCGCCACCCCGGCCTGATTCGTGACGAGGACGGCGAGCAGGCCCGCGTCGTTCAAAAGTCTGACGGCGTCGGCCGCGTAGGGGAAGACGCGGAAGCGCGAGGGGTGGTTGACGTAGCCGACCTCCTCGGAGATCGTGCCGTCGCGGTCGATGAAAACTGCGCCTCTCGCCGTCATCTTCGTCAGTCCGTCAGGCGGCCTTCTTTCCTTTAAGGATGCGCGAGGCGCGCGCGAACACGTCTTCCGGCGTGACGGCCGTCATGCAGCGGTGGTCGATGGGGCAGTCGCGCAGCATACAGGGCGCGCACTCGGGCGGCACGCGGACGACCTCGGCGAGCGGCGAGTAGGGGCGCGTCGTCAAGGGGTTGGTCGGGCCGAAGATGACGACGACGGGGCGGCCGAGTGCGTCGGCGAGGTGGGCCGGGCCGGTGTCGTTCGTGACGAGGAGGTCGGCGAAAGAGAGCAGCGCGGCCGTCTCGGCGAGCGTCGTGCGTCCCGTCATGACGACGGGGGTGACGCGCATTCGACGCGCGACCTCGTCGGAGATCTCGCGCTCGCCCTCTGAGCCGACGAGGACGACTTCCGCGCCCGCGCGTTCGGCTAGCATATCGCCGAGGGCGGCGAATCGCTCGGCGGGCCAGCGCTTGGCGCGGCTGTTGGTCGAGCCGGGGCAGAGCGCGACGAGCGGGCGCTCGGCGCGCGCGCCGCTCGCTCGGAGCGTCTCCTCGACGGCGCGGCGCGCGTCGTCGTCGGCGCGCAGGTCGAAGCGCGGCTCGGAGCGTTCGACCGTCGAGCCGCCCGTCAAAAGTTTTTCCAGCTCGGCGACGACGTTCAGATAGTAGAAGGACTCGTGCCGCGCGCCGTGCCACTCGGGGAGCGGAAACGCGTGTGTGAGTAAACTTGAACGGCCGTCCGTCGCGTGGCCGACGCGGAAGGGGACGCCCGCGGCGCGCGCGACGAGCGCGGGCGCGAACGCGTTGGGGAAGAGAATCGCGAGGTCGAAGCGGCGCGCGCGCCAGTCGCGCACCTCGCGCGCGAAGCCGCGCAGGCGTCCGCGCCGCGCGTCGTCAATCGTCAGGATGTCGTCCAAGAAGTCAGCGCCGGCGAAGAGGCCGGAGGCCCACGCGCGCGTGGCGAGCGTCAGGCGCGCGCTCGGGAGCAGGCGGCGCAACTCGCGCAAGGCTGGGACGGTCATCACCGCGTCGCCGACCCAGTTCGCGCCGCGCACGACGACGCGCGCGCCGTCACTCAACTGAATCGCGCGGCCCTTCACCTGTGCGCCCCCGCCCCCGCGCCGCGCGCCATGCGGTTGAGCGCGACGAGCGACTCGGCGCGGCCGAGCGCGACGAGCATGTCGCCCTCTTTGATGAGCGTGTCGGCCGAAGGGTTATAGGTCATCTCGCCGCCGCGGCGGCGCATGGCCGCGATGACGACGTCCAGCTCCGAGCGGATGCGGGTGTCGCGGAGCTTGCGCCCCGACAGTTCCGACCCCGCGCCCACTTCGACCTGCTCGAAGGCGAGGTCTAGAGCCTCGCCCGCGATCGAGTCCATGAAGTCCGCGACGGCCGGCTTGACGAGCGCGGTCGCCATGCGGTGGCTGCCGATGATGGTCGGCGCGACGACGCGGCTCGCGCCCGCCTTCACCAGCTTCTTCTCGGCCGCCTCCTCGACGGCGCGCGCGACGATGTGGAGGTCGCGGTTGAGGTCGCGCGCCGTCAGCACGACGTAAAGGTTGTCGGCGTCGTCGGGCAGGCACGTCGCCAGTCCCCGCGCGCGTTCGACGCCGGCCTCGCGCAGAGTCTCGTCGAGCGTCGCGTCGCGCACGAGCAGATGTCCGGCCGGGATGTCCAACTCGGCGGCCTTCTCGGCGTCGCGCTCGACGGCGACGAAGGGGACGCCCATGCGTCGCAACTCGCCGATGATGCGCGCGCCGACGCGCCCCGCGCCGCAGACGATGTAGTGGTCGCGCATCCTCTTTAACTCACGCTGCCGCCGCCGCTCGTCAAACGCCGCGACGATTTCCGTCTGGACGAGCACCTGCACGGAACTCGAAAAGGCGTAGGCGGCCGTGCCGACGCCGACGACCATGAACAGGTTGGCGAAGTTGCGACCCGCCGCCGAGAGCGCCGCGGGCGGCCCGTAGCCGACGGTCGTCACCGTCATCAAAGTCATGTAGAGGCTGTCGCCGAGCGACCAGCCCTCGATGAGGCTGAAGCCGGCGACGCCGAACGCGGCCGCGCCGGCCAAAGCGGCGAGCGAGAACAGGAGACGCGCGCGCGACCTCTGCGTCAGGTTCATGGGGGACATCAGAGCGAGCGCGAGCGCGCATCAAAGCCTCGCGTGCGCCCCGAAGAGGGTCACGGTAACGAAAAGGGCGTTGGCAGTCAAACGGATAGCCGGCGGCCGAAAGCCGATTGCCGATTGCGGCCCCGAGGATTTACTATTGGAGGCGATGGCCGTTCGTCACCCGCCGAAGGGGAACGTGCCGCCCGGCGCGAGGCGTAGGCGAAGCGCCGGGCCGCGCGTCGTCCGTTTCGAGGAGCCGCCCGAGGGCTTCTGGCGCCGCTGGCGTCGCCGCATCTTCCGCCCCATCGTCGTCCTGCCCTTACTGCTCCTGACCGTCACAGCCGTCGGCCTCCTCGGCTACTACTACTGGCTCTACTCCGCCCGCATCGACCGGCTGCTCCGCGGCGAGGTCTTCACGCGCTCGGCCGGCGTCTACGCCGCCCCGCGCGAGATACGCGTCGGCGACGGGCTGTCGGTCGAAGACCTGACGGGGAAGCTCAAGCTCTCCGGCTACGTCGAGCGCGCGCAGCAGGCCGACAACTCGCGCGGGCGCTACGCCGTCGGCGGCGCGGCGGTCGAGATCGAGCCGAGCAAGGACTCGCTCATCGACGGCCGCCGGCAGTTCCCGCACGTCCGCGTGCAGTTCGGGCGCGGCGGCAAGGGCATCAGCGCGATCTCAGACCTCGACGCGGGCGGCGCGAAGCTCCAGAGCGCGTGGGTCGAGCCCGAGCAGATAAGCTCCGTCACGGGGCAGGAGCGCGAGAAGCGCAAGGTCGTCGGCTTCCAAGACCTCCCGCCGCATCTGGTCAAGGCCATCACCGTCACCGAAGACCGAACCTTCTTCGACCACTACGGCATCAACTTCCGCGGCATCGTGCGCGCGCTCGTGCGCCGCTACGACGCCGACCCGGGCTCGCCCATCGCGCGTCAGGGCGGCTCAAGCATCACGCAGCAGCTCGTCAAAAACCTCTGGCTCTCGCCCGAGCGGACTTGGAAACGGAAGTTCGCCGAAGCCTATATGTCTCTCATCCTTGAGACGCGCCTGACGAAGGAAGAGATCTTCACGCTCTACTGCAACGAGGCCTACTTGGGCCAGCGCGCGGGCTTCTCCGTCAAAGGCTTCGGCGAGGCGGCCGAGGCCTACTTCGGCAAGGACGTGACGGCGCTGACGCTGCCCGAGTCGGCGCTGCTCGCCGGACTCATCCGCAGCCCGAACCGCTACAACCCCTTCCGCCACCCCGAGGTCGCGCTCGAACGCCGCAATCAGGTCATCAAGAATATGCTTGAGACCGGCGCGGTCACGCAGGCCGAGGCCGAGGCGGCGCAGAAGGCCGAGCTGAAGGTCGTCCGCACGCGCGGGCGCATCGACACGTCCGACGCCCCATACTTCGTCGACTACGCGCAGGGCCAGCTCGCAGACCTCATCAGCGACACGTCCGCGGCCGAGCGCCTGCGCATCTACACGACGATCGACATGGACTTGCAGCGCGCCGCCTACGCGGCCGTCGTCAAGCAGCTCGCCGCGCTCGACAAGTTGCACGCCAAGCGCTTCCCGGCGGGCACTCTGCAGGCGGCGCTCGTCGCGATGCGCGCCGACACGGGCGAGGTCGTCGCGATGGTCGGCGGGCGCGACTACGAGAAGAGTCAGCTGAACCGCGCGACCGACGCGATGCGCCAGCCCGGCTCGGCGTTTAAGCCGTTCGTCTACGCGACCGCGCTCAACACCGCCTACGACCCCATCCCGCGCGTCATCACGCCGGCCACCGTCTACAAGGACGAGCCCAAGACCTTCACCTTCGGCACGCAGGAGTACTCGCCCGGAAACTTCGGCGACCAGTACACGAACGCTCCCGTCACGCTGCGCGACGCTTTGGTCAGAAGTCTTAACGTCGTCACGGTCGAGGTCGCGCAGGAAGTCACGGTCGGCCGCGTGATGAACCTCGCGGGCCGCGCCGGGCTCCCCAAGCCGAAGCAGAACTATCTGGCGCACGCGCTCGGGACGAACGAGGCGACGCCCTTGCAGGTCGCCTCGGCTTACACGGCGTTCGCGCAAGCGGGGCGGCGCGTCACGCCGGTCGCCATCAGCCGCGTCACTTCGGGCGGCGGCATGACCGTCGCCGCGCCCGCCGCGCAGAAGAACGAAGTCCTGACGCCCGAGGTCGCCTACGTGATGACCTCGATGATGAAGGACGTGGTCAACCGCGGGACGGCGGCGAAGGTGCGCGCGCGCGGCTTCCGCGCGAACGTCGCGGGCAAGACCGGCACGTCGCGCGACGGCTGGTTCGCCGGCTACACGCCGCACTTGGTCTGCGTCGTCTACGTCGGCTTCGACGACGGCTCGCAGCTCGGCATGACGGGCGCGGACAGCGCGCTCCCCATCTGGACGGACTTCATGGCGGCCGCCCTCCAAGCGCACCCCGAGTGGGGCGGCGACTGGCAGATGCCCGCGGGTCTACAGCAGGCCGAAATCGACCCGCGCACCGGACGACTCGCCACGGCCGAGACGGCGACGCGCCGCACGGAGCTTTTCATCAACGGCACCGCCCCGACCGAAGCGAGCGAAGGCTTGGAAGACGAGTACCGCGATGAGGACGCGACCGACTCCGACGACGACTCGGACGCCCTGCCGACGCCGACTCCCGACGCCATCGAAGTCCCGCCGCTCCCGGGCGCGACTCCCGCGCGCACGCCCCGGCCCGAGCGCGGGCGGACGGACTCGGAGCCCTCTTCGAGACTCTCCGGCACCGTCACGCTCGACATCGACCCGACGACCAACCTGCTCGCCTCGCCGAGCTGCCCCGTCATCCGCACGCGCACCTTCACCATCGGCACCGAGCCGCGCCGCCACTGCGGCCCCGAATACCACAACGGCCGCACCATCCAACCCTCCGAGACGCGCCCCCGCCGCGCCTCGCCGCCCTAGCTACACCTCGACACGCTCCTAAAATTCTTTCTGCCACGTCGGCGCGCGGAATCAATCGCGGAAGCCTTCGAGGGCCGCGCGGAGGGTTTCGAGGGCGAGGGCGGCGGCGTGTTGTTTGCGCGGGGGGAGGCCGCCGACGGCGCGCGTCAGGTCGCGGCGTTCGAGCGCGAGGCAGTCGGCGACGGTTCTGCCGGTGACGAGTTGCGTGAGGGCCGAGCCGCAGGCGATGGTCGGCGCGCAGCCGTAGGCGAGGAAGCGCGCGGCCTCGACGCGGCCCGAGGCGACGCGGAGCGTCAGGCGAAGGCGGTCGCCGCAGACGGGGTTGGTCAGTTCGGCCGAGGCTTCGGGGGAGTCAACCTCGCCCGTGTTGCGCGGGTTGGCGAGGTGGTCTCTGAAGGTCTCGGAGTAGGGCACAAGGGGTCAGGCGACTTCGCAGGCGCGCTCGGCGAGTGCCCTCTGGTAGAGCGGCGAGAGCTCGCGCAGGCGACCGACGGCGCGCGGCAGGACTTCGAGCACGTAATCAATATCTTCGTCGGTCGTGTCCTTGCCGATGCTGAAGCGTATGGAGCCGCGCGCCAGCTCGTCGTCGCGCCCGAGCGCGAGGATGACGGGCGAGGGTTCGAGCGAGCCGGACGAGCAGGCCGAACCGGTCGAGACGGCGACGCCCTGCATGTCGAGGTTGATTAAAAGCCCCTCGCCCTCGACGTAGCGGAAAGAGATGTTCGAGACGTGGGGCAGGCGGCGCTCGCGGTCGCCGTTAAAGACTATGTCCGTGACTCGCTCCCGCACGCCCTCCTCGAAGCGGTCGCGGAGGCGATGCATGCGGGCGGCCCGCTCGCCCAACTCCTCGCGCGCCAGACGGGCGGCCTCGCCGAAGGCGACTATCAACTCGACGGCCTCCGTGCCCGCGCGCCGCTCGCGCTCCTGATGGCCGCCGACGTTCTGCGCGGCGAGGCGGACGCTCCGACGCACGTAGAGCGCGCCGACCCCTTTGGGCGCGTGCAGCTTGTGCGCCGACATCGAGAGCAGGTCGCAGCCCAACTCCTCGACGCCGACCGGCATCCGCCCGAGCGCCTGCACGGCGTCGGTGTGCAGGTGCAGGTGCTTCTGCCCGGCCGCGCGCCGCTCGCGGACGAGCGCCCCTATCTCCGCGACGGGCTGAACCGTGCCGACTTCGTTGTTGGCGAGCATGACGGTGACGAGCACCGTGTCGTCCCTGAGGGCCGCGCGCACGTCGTCGACGCGGACGACGCCCTCCTCGTAGACGGGCAGGCGCGTCACCTCCCAACCGCGCTTTTCGAGCGACGCGCAGACGCCGCGCACGGCCGAGTGCTCGATTGAAGAGGTGATGACGTGGCGTCCGCGCTCGGCCTGCATCTCGCAGACGCCGCGGATGGCGAGGTTGTTGGCCTCCGTCCCGCCGGAGAGCAGGACGACCTCGTTCGGGCGGGCGTCGATGAGAGCCGCGACCTCGCGCCGCGCGCGGTCGACGGCCGCGCGCGCCTCCTGCCCGAAGAAGTGGACGCTCGAAGCGTTGCCGAACTTGTCGGTCAGGAAGGGCAGCATCGCCTCGACGACGCGCCGGTCGACCGGCGTCGTCGCGCTGTGATCCATGTAAACCCTGCGGAGCGCCATAAAATTCCGTCGAACCCGGCGCGCGGCCGCCGCATCTGAGGCAGCGGGAAGCCCCACGCCCGCGCCGCCTCCGTGAAAACCGTTTCGAGTCTAAGGGCGCGCAAATCGAGCGTCAAGGTGGTTACAGGTCGGGCGCGGTTGGTGTAAGCTTACGCCCGTAACTTACGGCTCCCCCCGCCTCGGGAGATAAATTATGAAGAGCAGAAAAGTTTCCTTCGCCGCCGCCGCGCTCGCCGTCGCGCTCGCGCTCGTCGCCCTGCCGTCGCACGCCGCGGCGCAGGCGCAAGGGCAGTACGGCGCGCTCGAACGCGGCTACCGCACGGGCTACTCGGACGGCTATCAGGCCGGCTGGCGCGACGCCGTCGAGCGCCGCGCGAGCGACTACCAATCGCTTGACGACTACCGCAAGGCCGACCGCGCCTACGTCGCGGCCTACGGCCCGCGCGAAGACTACCGCGACGGCTACCGTCAGGGCTTCGAGAAGGGCTACGACGAGGGCTACAGCCGCCGCGGCTTCAACTCCGACCTCCCGGCGGGCGGCGTCCGCCCCCGCGGCGTCGCCGACGCGAGTGACGAGGACGCGCGCGGCGGCGTCTCGCGTCAGGACGATGACGACGACGATGACGACGCCGCAATCGTCGACCGCACGCGCCCCGCGCGCCGCGACGACGACCGCTTGGGCCGCAACGAGAGCGGGTCGGGCGGGAGCGTCTCGGGCGCCATCCCGGCGGACACGTTCCTGCGCGTCGAGCTGCTCAACCGCCTCTCGACGGACGTGAGCCAGCGCGGCGACCGCTTCGAGGCGCGCATCGTCGAGCCGAGCGAGTACGCGGGCGCGGTCGTCACGGGCCGCGTGGCCTACCTCGAACGTTCGGGCCGCGTCAGCGGCCGCTCCGAGCTTCAGCTCGACTTCGACGGGCTCCAGACGCCGGACGGCGACCGCGCCGAGCTGCGCGCCATCGTCGTCGAGGTCGTCGAGACGGGCGCGGTCGAGACGGGCGTCGACGAGGTCGATGTCGAGGGCGTCATCCGCGGCAAGGGCACGACGAAGGACGACGTGGTTAAGGTCGGCGCGGCGGCCGGCGTCGGCGCGATCATCGGCGGCATCATCGGCGGCGGCAAGGGCGCCGGCATCGGCGCGGCCATCGGCGGCGGCGCGGCCGGCGGGCGCGTGCTCTCGCAGCGCGGCAAAGACATCATCCTCGAACAGGGCCAGCAGCTCCGCATCCGCACCTCGGGCGCGTCGAGGATTAATTAGTAGACGGTAGACAGTGGCCTTTAGACCGTAGACGCTTCCGCGCCGCGACCGCCGACGCCGAAACGCCGACGCCGCCGAAGGGCTCATCCGCTGACTACCGTCTGGCGTCTACTTCTCCCATGCTCGTTACGCTGCTCACCGACTTCGGGACGGCGGACTATTACGCGGGCGCGATGAGGGGCGCGGTCTTGGCCGTCAACCCCGCGGCGCGCGTCGCCGACATCACGCACGAAATCCCGCCGCAGGATGTCGAGGCGGCGGCCTTCACGCTCCTCGCCGCGTACGACGCTTTCCCGCCCGGCACCGCCCACGTCGCCGTCGTCGACCCCGGCGTCGGCTCCGCGCGCCGACCGCTCGTCGTCGTCACCGAAAACTACCTCTTCGTCGGGCCGGACAACGGCCTCTTCACCCACGTCTGCGAGCGCGAGGGCGCGCACCAAACCTTTCACCTGACGAACAGAAAGTATTTCCGCGACGAGGTGAGCGCGACCTTCCACGGGCGCGACGTGTTCGCCCCGGTCGCGGGCGCGCTCACGCTCGGCGTCGGGGCTGAAGAGCTAGGCGAGCCGATTGCCGACGAGGTGAGGCTCGAATCGCTCGCGCCGAGAGTCGCGGCCGACGGCGCGGTCGAGGGCCGCGTGATTCACGTCGACCGCTTCGGCAACCTCGTCACGAACGTCACGCGGCGCGAGTTCTCGGACGAACAGCTAGGGCGCGGCGCGCGCCTCTCCGTCGGCGGGCGCGAGATAAAGTCGCTCCGTCGTTTCTACGCGGAAGAGGCGGGAGGGGAGGCGGGCGAGGCGTTCGCCATCTGGGGCAGCGCGGGCTTCTTGGAAATCTCCGTCAAACGCGACTCGGCCGCGCGCCTCCTCGGGGTGACGCGCGGCCGGCCGGTTCTCATCACGACGCCGAAGGCGGGCGGCTAGTAGTTGCCCACCCTCCGGTAGTCGGTCACGTCGTTGCGGTTGTTGACGTTCGTCGTGCGTATGCCGTCGTTGGTGCGCGTCACGTCGTATTCGCCCCAGTCGAACCGCAGCCTCCGGTTGTCGAAGCGCCCGTAGAACGTCTCGCCGGTTTGCAGCGAGCGGGCCGCGGCCGCGCCGTCGGCGGAAATGGTCAGCTCCGACTCGCCGCTGTCGGTCACGCCGCGGAACGTCCCGATCAGCCAGCGCGGGATGCGCCCCGAGTCGCCGCGCCAGTCGCCGTCGCCGCCGCCGTTGGACGTGCGGACGAACGTCTCCGAGCGGCGGCGCGCGGTGGCGCGGAAGCCGTCGCCGCTGCGCGCCACGCTCCACGCGGCGCGGTTGCCGATTTGGAGTTGGCCGTTGTTGTAGCGCCCGCTCTCGCGCGTGCCGTTCTCATAGACGGCCATCACGTCGCCGTCACGCTCAATCGTGACGTCCATGTACTGGCCCTGACGGCCCGACGGGTTACGCCCGCGGAACGTGCCGACGAGCCAGCGCGGCGCGCGGTCGGTGTCGTCGTAATCGCCGTCGCCCGTGTCGCCGACGAAGTCGTAGCGTATCTGGTCGACGCGGCGGTTGCGCGTGTTGACGACGGCCTCGTAGGTGAACCGCTGGACGGGCGAGTTGTAGCTCCGGCGTAGGTTGCCCTCGCCGCGCACGCCCGTCCGGTTGTTCGCGACGTAGTAGGTCTCGGTGCGGCTGCCGGAATCGAACGTGACGGCGGCCGAGCCGCCCACGTCGCGCATGACGCGCTGGCGGACGGCGTCCTGCGCGAGGTTGATGGCGTAGCGCTCGTTCTGCGCGAGCGCCGGGGCGTGGAAGCCCGCGGCTAAAACGAAGGCCGCGACGGCGAGCCACGCCGAACGAGCCCGAAACACTCTGAGGCCGAAATGTGACCTGTCCACTTTTTTACTCCTCCTTTGCGCATTCAAGGGGGGAGAGACGGTTGAACTGCTGCTGCCGGGGGAGAAGTACGAGGGAGAGTCCGGCGGCGGGGCGGCCGCAGATTTCGGGCCGCCCCGCCGAAGCTTATGATGCGGCCGCGCCGCCGGCCGCCGCCTCGCTTGTTTCGTTCGCCCCGTTCCGCTGTTCGAGCGTGACGTAGTCGCGCGTGCGCGCGCCGAGGTAAATCTGGCGCGGGCGCGCGATCTTCTGGTCGGGGTCTTCGAGCATCTCGGCCCACTGCGCGAGCCACCCCGACGTGCGCGGGATGGCGAACAGGACGGGGAACATATCGACGGGGAAGCGCATGGCGCGGTAGATGATGCCCGAGTAGAAGTCGACGTTCGGGTAGAGGCGGCGCTTGACGAAGTACTCGTCTTCGAGCGCGATGCGCTCCAATTCGAGCGCGAGGTCGAGCAGGGGGTCTTTGCCCGTCACCTCGAAGACTTCGTAAGCGACCTGCTTGATGATGCGCGCGCGCGGGTCGTAGTTCTTGTAGACGCGGTGGCCGAAGCCCATCAGCTTGAACTCGCCCGCCTTGACGCGCTTGACGTACTCGGGGACGCGCTCCTTCGAGCCTATCTCGCCGAGCATCCGCAAGACCGCCTCGTTCGCGCCGCCGTGCAGGGGGCCGTAGAGCGCGGCGGCCGCGCCGGCGAGGGCCGAGTAGGGGTCTGTGTGCGCGCTGCCGATGGAGCGCATCGTGTTGGTCGAGCAGTTCTGCTCGTGGTCGGCGTGGAGGATGAAAAGCACGCTGAGGGCGCGTTCGAGGACGGGGTTGGGCTGGTACTTGAGCTCCGTCGTCTTGAACATCATGTTCAGGAAGTTGCCCTCGTAGGAGAGGTCGTTGTCGGGGTACGAGTAGGGGAGCCCGATGCGGTGGCGGTAGGCGAAGGCGGCGATGGTCGGGACTTTCGCGATGAGGCGGTGAATCTGCTTCCAGCGGCACTGCTCGTCGGTGATCGAGTTCTTCGCCTCGGGGTAGAAGGTCGAGAGCGCGGCGACCATCGCCTCGAACATCCCCATCGGGTGCGCGCTGTGGTGGAAGCCGTCCAAGACCTTCTTGATGTTCTCGTTGATGAAGGTGTGGTGCGTGATGTTGTGAGTCCACCGGCGGAGCTGCTCGGCCGAAGGCAGCTCGCCGTAGAGCAAAAGGTATGCGACTTCCAGATAGGTGCTCTGCTCGGCCAGCTGCTCGATGGGGTAGCCGCGGTATTCGAGGACGCCGCGGTCGCCGTCGATGTAGGTGATGCGGCTCTTGCAGGAGGCCGTGTTCATGAACGCCGGGTCGTAGGTCATCAGCCCGAAGTCGTCGTCGCCGGTCTTAATCTTGCGCAAGTCCATCGCGCGGATCGTGCCGTCCTCGATGGGGACTTCGTAGGTCTGCCCCGTCCGGTTGTCGGTGATGGTCAAGGTGTCAGCGCCCATAGTCCTCCTCCACGTCGCTTGAAGGCCGCCCGCGGTGCCGTCCGAAAGTGATTAGTGCGTGTGCGTCATTATTCGTACAAACCTCGCGACAATGCAAGCCGGCCCGGACGCCCTCGGACGCGCGTTTGCTTGTCACCCGTCGCCCTCATTTGATATTTTCCTTCCAGCCTACGACCAGAGGATTGGAAACACGCATGGACAAAGCGAAGGAGACGGGCGGCGCGGCTAAGGGCGCGGCCGGACTCGAAGGGGTGACCGCGGCCGAGTCGCGCATCGGCGACGTGGACGGCGAGCGCGGCGTGCTCATCTATCAGGGCTACGACATCCACGACTTGGCCGAGCACTCCACCTTCGAGGAGACCGTCTACCTCCTCTGGCACGGCCGCCTGCCCGCGCGCGCGGAGCTCGACGAGCTGCGCCGTCAGCTCGCCGCCGCGCAGAAGCTCCCCGCCGAAGTCGTCGAGCTGATGCGCGGCTTCCCGCGCGAGGCCGACCCGATGGACACCCTGCGGACGGCCGTCTCCGCGCTCGGGTTCTACGACCCTTCCTTGCGCGACCTCTCGCGCGAGGGAGCCCTGCGGACGGCGACGACGTTGACGGCGCAGTTCCCCGTCGTCGTCGCCGCCATCGAAAGGTTGCGCAAGGGCGGGGAGCCGGTCGAGCCGCGGGCCGGCGAGTCGATAGCGACGAACTTCCTCTATATGCTCAGGGGCGAGATGCCTTCGGAGCGCGAGTCGCGCATCTTCGACGTGTGTTTGATACTTCACGCCGACCACGAGCTGAACGCCTCGACGTTCACGGCGCGCGTCGTCGCCGCCACGCTCGCCGACATGTACGGCTCGGTGACGGCCGCCATCGCGGCGCTGTCCGGCCCGCTGCACGGCGGCGCGAACACGAACGTGATGAAAATGCTTCTGGAAATCGGCGACGCGTCGCGGGCGGAGGAGTGGCTTTTGGACGCGCTCGCGAAGAAGAAGAAGATCATGGGCTTCGGCCACCGCGTCTACAAGACCGAAGACCCGCGCTCGGTTCACCTGCGCGCCTTCTCGCGCGAGTTGGGCGAGGCGAAAGGCGAGACGCGCTGGTTCGACATCCTCGAACGACTGCGCGAAGTGATGATGCGCGAGAAGCGCCTCTACCCGAACGTCGACTACTACTCGGGCTCGGCCTACTACATGATGGGCGTCCCGCTCGACCTCTTCACGCCCATCTTCGCCACGAGCCGCATCGCCGGCTGGACGGGCCACATCCTCGAACAGTACGCCAACAACCGCCTCATACGACCCCGCGCCGACTACACGGGCCCGCGCGGCCTCAAGTACGTGCCGATTGACGAGCGCTAGAGACGAACGGCAGGCGGCGGGCGTTAGGGGCCCGCCGGAGGCGCGCGCTCAGCTACAGTTCGTGATGGCTATCGGGCATAGCTCGCCCGAGAGTCCCCACCCTTTGACCCCGCGATATTCGACGTGGAGCCAGCCGCCGCGGCAGCCGCGCACCGTCGCGCCGTAGCCCTCGACGGGGACGCGCGTCACCGGGCGCCCGCGCTTCGACGGCCCGCGGTAGAGCGGCGTCCCGCCGTTGAATCCGCCCTGCCCGTCCACCGCGAGCAGGGGCGCGTAGAGCCACCCCTCGCCCTTGAAAAGCTCGACCCCGCGCCCCGTATCCTCGGCGCGGTCGATGCGCACCCAAGAGCCCTTCGAGCCCGTGATGTGGACGTCGACGCCTTCGGCCTCCTGATTCTTCAAGACGCCGACGACTTTGAAATCGCTCCCCGGCCCCGAGCGCACGTTCGTCCCGCGCGGGTCGTCGTCCTTCAGATACGCTCGGGCGTCGCAGCGCGTCACCGCGCCGGACGACTTCGCCTGCGCGGCCGGCGTCGTCGCCGCGCCGCCGCGCGCGGCCGGCGTGGCGGCCGACGCGGCGAGGAGCGAAAGAAGCGTGAAGAGTGCGAGCGCGTGTCTCATCGGGTTTGACTCCTTCGTCATGGTCACACGTCCGGCGTCGTCAGTATTGGAGGTCGCGCAGGGTGAAGATGCGCGTCGGCTCGGCGGGCGCGAGGACGCGGCGGAGGATCGAGTTGAGCGTCCACTCGTCGTTGTCGAAGCCGCCGTGCGTGTCGCTGCGCGAGGTCGAGAGCGCGCCCTCACCCTCGCCCGCGACGACGAGCGACGGCTGGCCGCCGACCTTCTTCTTGAAGAGGCGGCCCAACTCGGCGTCCACGTAGCGGCCGCCGTCCTGACCCTCGTCGCTGACGAAGCGCTCCATGCCGACGAGCGGCGTCTCGCGCGCGCCCTCGAAGGCGTTGCTGACGAGGTAGAGGAGCGACTTGCCGTAAGGCCCCACGTCGTCGTCGCGCTCGCCCACGTCCGACATGACGTAGAGCGAAGGGTGCGGGCACTCGCCCGACTCGACGAAGGGCAGGATCTCGCGCTTGAAGAGCTCGACCGAGATGGCCGGGGCCATCAGGTGAAACGACTTGAAGTCGATGCCGAGGCGCACCAAGTGGCGCATCGCGTAGGCGGCGAAAATGCTCCCGGCCGAGTGGGCGACGACGTGCAGTTCGAGTGAGTCGCGCCGCGCCTTCGAGACGTTCTTGAGCGCGGCCTGCGCGTGCTTGACGAGCAGCTGCATCCCGCCGCGGCGCTCCGGGTGCTGCGAGGCGAGGCGGGCGTTCTCCTTCATCTCGCGCCACAGCGCGCGGCCCGGCGCGGCGGCCGTCAGCTCGAACGTCCGGTCTTTGACTTCGAGCCCGCCCTCGCGCACCTTCTTGAGCCAGTCGCCGATCGCGCCCGAGCGCTCGTCGGCGTCGGTGAAGAGGTCGCGGATCATGTCGTTGAGAGACTCCATGATGCCCGACTCCCACATGATGTGGACGGGGTAAATCTCGTTCTTGAGGAGCACGTCGCGGAAGGCGACGATGCGGCGCGCGACCGTCGCCTCGTCGTTCAGCCCGCCGTGGAGGTAGAGCAAAAGGCGCGCCTTCTTCCAACCGCCCGCGGCCTGCGGGATGGACTCCGTGAACAGGCGCTTCAAGTCGTCCTCGGTCGTCCAGTACTTGCCTGAGGTCGAGAGCTCGCCGTTGTTCCCGACGTCCATCGTGTAGGGGCGTATCTCGCTCAAGGGGACGACGCGCGCGGCCCGCTGGAGGCCGACGAACTCGATGGCCTGCCCGTCCTCCCCGCCCAGCCCGTCCGTCTCAAGCTCAAGGTGACGCCAGATGCTCAGCTTGACGGGGACGCCCAACTGCGCGACCCACACGTCGGTCGCGTTGAGCATATAGTCCTCGTAGGGCAGGAGCGCGAAGCCGCTCGCGCCCCACTCCGGCCCCCAAGAGTTCTGGACGATGAAGCCCTCGTGCGTGTAGCCGACGATGGCGACGGCGTGCCCGCTGTCGGCCTCGCCGCGGCGGCGGATGACGGGCAGACGTATCTCGCGCACGTTGCCGTGCTCGACGTAGGAGATTTCGACGGCGCGGCCCGCGTCGGGCTCGCCCCAACCGTCGTGCACCATGAGCGTGCAGAAGAGTATGCCGACCTCGTTCAGGGCGGCGTGCATATCGCGAATCTGGCGGTGCTGGATGCGGAAGAACGCGCCGCCGGGCGTGCGCTGCGCCTCGCGGCCGATGGCCGGGTCGAGGTGGTGCGCGCCGTGCAGGCCGGGCGGCCAAGTGTCGAAGTCGCAGACGCCGTGCGCCATCCAGCCCTTCATCGCGCCGCGCGCCGACGAGCCCTCGTAATCCTCCGACGGCCACTCGTCGTAGCGCCGCGCCATCTCGTAGAGCATCCGCGGGCTGACGCGACGCTCGATGTTGCGCGCGCGCAGGAGGAAGTTGACGACGGCCGCGAGCGCGAACCCGCAGCACGCGCCCTCCTCGCCCTGATCGAGGACTGCGGGGACGGAGTCGACGTTGACGATCTGGTCGGGCAGCGGCGCGAGCGTCGGCTGGTAGAACCAGTCGCGGATGTCTATGCGGTCGGGGTGCGCGTCGAGGCGTCGGCGCAGGTGTTTGGCGGCCGACTCGTCCGTGTCGCGCTCGCGCCGCGAGAGGGCCACGGGGCGCGTCGTCTTCGGCGTCGAGCGCTGGACGCGCCCCTTCGTCGAGGGGGAGGGCGCGGGCGCGCCTCTCTTCTTTGAAGTGCGGGGCATCGGAAGAACCTTTCTCCGGGGTGAGTGAAAAGCCTGCGCGCGCGCTTCGCGGACGCTTCGAGTCCTTCGCGTCGCTAAATCAATTAACGCGAAGGACTCTCAGAAGACGCGGAGGGCGCTAGGTGCTGAAAGGCTGTGCGGGCCGCCGCGACGGTGCGGTCGATGAGCTCGTCCGCGTGCGCGAGGCCGAGGAACGCGGCCTCGAACTGCGAGGGCGCGAGGTAGACGCCCTCGCGCAGCATGGCGTGGAAGAAGCGCCCGTAAAGACCGCGGTCGGACTTCGCGGCCGTCGTCCAGTCCGTCACTTCCTCGCCCGTGAAGAAGGTCGTGAACATCGAGCCGACGCGGTTCGTGCGCGTCTCGACCCCGGCCTCGCGCGCCGCCTCCGTCATGCCGTCGCAGAGCCTGCGCGCCGCCCGTTCGAGCCGCCCGTAGACGGACGGGTCGCGCAGGCGTCGGAGCGTGACGAGCCCGGCCGTCATCGCGAGCGGGTTCCCGGAGAGCGTGCCGGCCTGATAGACGGGGCCGGCGGGCGCGACCTGCGTCATCAAGTCGCGCGGGCCGCCGTACGCGCCGACGGGGAGGCCGCCGCCGAGGATTTTGCCGAGCGTCGTCAGGTCGGGCGCGACGTCGTAGAGCTGCTGCGCGCCGCCGCGCGCGACGCGGAATCCCGTCATCACCTCGTCGAAGATGAGCAGAGCGCCGTTGCGCTTCGTCACGTCGCGCAGACTTTGCAGGAAGCCCTCGCGCGGCGGGACGCAGCCCATGTTGCCGACCACGGGCTCGACGATGACGGCCGCGATGTCGCGCTGCTCCGAGAAGACGCGCTCGACGGCCTCGGCGTCGTTGAAGGGCGCGGTGATGGTGTTGGCGGCGACCGCGGGCGTGACGCCGGGGCTGTCGGGCAAACCCAGAGTGGCGACGCCCGAGCCGGCTTTGACTAAAAAGCTGTCGCCGTGCCCGTGGTAGCAGCCCTCGAACTTGACGACCTTGCTTCTGCCGGTCGCGCCGCGCGCGAGACGCAGGGCCGACATCGTCGCCTCCGTCCCGCTGTTGACCATCCGCACCATCTCGACCGAAGGGACGGAGTCGATAATCTCCTCGGCCATCTCTATCTCAAGGCGGGTCGGCGCGCCGTAGCTCGTCCCGTTCTTGAGAGCTTCCGTGAGGGCCTCGACGACTTCCGGGTCGGCGTGGCCGAGAATCATCGGCCCCCAAGAGCCGACGTAATCGACGTAGGCGCGCCCGTCCACGTCGGTCATCGTCGCGCCCGATGCGCTCGCGATGAAGCGCGGCGTGCCGCCGACGCCGCGGAAGGCGCGCACCGGCGAGTTGACGCCGCCGGGCATCAACTGCTGCGCGCGCTCGAAGAGTTCCGCCGAGAGGTCAGAGTCCTTGCGTGTCGCCGTCATGCGGCCATGCTATCGCAAAATCCGCGCGGGCGGAATGCGGTCAGGCCGGGGAGAGGCGCGGGGGGCGGAAAGGTGAAGGGCCGCGGGCGAGCTTTTCGCGCTCGCCCGCGGCCCCTTTTTATTCGCGCCCGAGCGCCGGCTACCGGCCGAAGCGGTCGCGGTACTCGCCGGAGGTGATAAACGCCTTGACCATCTCGGCCGCGACGAAGTCGCCGTCGAACTCTTCGAGCTTGCCCAACCAGAAGTTGAAGCCGGCGAAATCAAGCGTCGGCTCGGGCGGGTCGTAGGGGTTGCGTCGGAGGTAGCCGAAGTACTGCATCAGGACGAAGGCGCGGTTGCGCTCGCGCGCCGAGAAGTTTGAGTTCTCGGCGACGGCGCGCAAGACCTGCGCGCGCGTCATCTGCCCCGAAGTGAGCGCGGCGACGAGCGCGTCGCGGTCGGACGCCGAGAGGGAATTGCCGGAGTTGGCGTGCAGCTTGTCGACGAACTGCGCCGCCGACATCGAGGCCGGGTAGGCGGCCACGAACTGCGGGCGCGCGACGAAGGCGTTGAAGTAGGCCTGCTTGTTCTGTTCGATCCGCTGCTCCCAGTTGCCCTGACCGACGATGACACCCTCGCCGATGGTGCGCAGGTCGGGCAGGAACTCTTGGAACGTGAGCGGCACGGTCGAGCCGACGCGCCGCGTGCCGAAGGCCGCCCCGTAAGTCTTGTAGACGATGAAGCCCGTCTGCTGGAACTCGATGGAGAGGAAGAAGGCGGCCGAGACGTTAAGCGTGCGCAGCTCGCGGCACGCCTGATTCGCCCCGCACGACGTTATCTGGTCGGCCCAGAAGGCGAGGCCCGCGGCGTCCGGCTCGCGGTTGAAGAAGTCTCGGTAGTGCTGCGTGACGAAGTTCGGGACTGCGTCAATCGGGTTCGGCGAGAGCGCGACCGTCAGCCGCGCGACACCCGGCCGCACGACCCCGTTGACGGAAGTGAAGTTGCCGGCGACGAGCACCTTGCCGTCGGGCTGGAGCGTGACGGCGTTGACCGTGTCGTCCGCGCCCGAGGTGAAGTTGAGGAAAGTCTCGTCGAGCGAGCCGTCCGCGTTGAGTCGCGCGAGCCGCCCGCGCGCCACGCCGCCGACCGCCGTGAAGACGCCGCCGATGAGCACCTTGCCGTCCGGCTGCCGGGTAATCGTCTGGACGGTGCTGTTCGCGCCCGCCCCGGGGTCTGTGGACGGGTTGGCGAAGGAGGCGTCGAGCGAGCCGTCGGCGTTCAGGCGCGCGACGCGGTTGCGCGGCTGCCCGGCGAAGGAGGTGAAGATGCCGCCGACGAGAACCTTCCCGTCGGGCTGGACGGCGAGTGAGGTGACGATGTGGTTGGCCCCCGAGCCCGACGCGAGGAAAGAGGCGTCGAGCGAGCCGTCCGCGTTGAGGCGCGCGACGCCCTGACGCGGCTGCCCGTTGACGAAGCTGAAGGCCCCGCCGATGAGGATGTCGCCGTTCGGCTGGAGCGCGACCGCGCGCACGGTGCCGACCACGCCCGGCAGGCCGTTGAGAAACGT
>DASQDT010000038.1:0-12805 GCA_035634035.1 Pyrinomonadaceae bacterium
GTTTGTCAGGATTCTTTCAACTTGAAAGCGGCGTCAGGTCTATCTGACCGGACGCGCGCCGGCCCTTTCGTCGGAGACGCAAAAGGCGCGTATTTGCTTGAGAAAATAACTCTTGCGCGCGGGCCGTTCGTGGCATTAAAGTTGTTTCAGTGAGAGCGGGCGACGAATCCTGCGCCCCTCGTGCCCCGCGAGAGCCATCCTCAAAACATCTTCCCTCCACTGTCCAAGGCGGGTGTCCTTATGGAGATTGCTGGTAGTCAACGCTTCCCGAAATGGTTCGTGCAGGCTTCGACCGCGTGCGCGGCGGTAGCGGTGCTGATTTCGCTCTACCGCTTCCCGGCGCGGACGGTCGGCCTGCCCTTCCTCCTGCTCACGCTGCTGGCCGTCTACGTCTGCTCGCGCTTCTCGCAGGCGCAGGCGCACGAGCGGCGTTACGTCCCCGTCTTCGAGACCTTCATCCTCGTCACGATGCTCCTGCTCGACGGCGAGGCGGCCGTCCTGCTTTCGGCCCTCGTCGCCCTCTGCACCTCCTTGCAGCGGAGCAAGAACTCGACGAGCGTGATGCTGAAGCTCGCCGTCGCGGTCGTCTCGACGTTTCTCATCGTCTGGGGCGTGAGGATACTTTCCGGCCCGTTCGCCGGGGCGGCGCGCGACGGCTACAGCGCTTGGTTCCTCCAGTCGCTCTGGGCGCTGCTCGTCGTGCAGTCGGTCGTCAACGCGTCGGTCGTCGCCGCCGGCACGACCTACAAGATCAAGCAGTCGGTCGTGCTCAACTGGCTCGGCAGCTTCTTCTGGCGCGTCGTCTCGGTGACGCTCGCCGCGGCCGTCGCCTGCGCCGCCGCGACGGGCATCGTCACGGTCGGCGCCAACGCCTTCTTCGCGCTCGCCGCCTTCGGCGCCATCTGCGCCTTCGCCTACGGCTCCTACAACGAGAACTCGCGTCTGCGCAAGGAGCAGGCCCGGCAGAACGAGAAGCGCGACCGCGCCTTCTACGACAACGCCGAGCGCTTCCGCTCCGCCTTCGACCACGCGGCGATCGGCATGGCGCTCGTGACGACCGAGGGGCGCTGGCTGCAAGTCAACCGGAGCTTGTGCGACATCCTCGGCTACTCCGATCGCGAGCTGCTCGCGACCGACTTTCTGACCGTCACGCACCCGGACGATCTGGCGACGGCGCTCTCGAACATCGGCCAACTCCTGAAGGGCAAGGCCGCGACGACGCAGATGGAGAAGCGCTACGTCAACAAGAACGGCCACGTCGTCTGGGTTCATTGGTCGGCATCTCTGGCGCGCGACTCCTACTCGAAGTCCGTCCACCTCATCTTCCAGATTCAGGACATCACCGACCGCAAGCTCGCCGAGCAGCGCCTCCACCACGACGCCTTCCACGACTCTTTGACGGGCCTGCCCAACCGCGCGCTCTTCATGGATCACCTGAAGCTCGCCATCGCGCGCTCGCAGCGCCACTCCGAGCAGCTCTTCGCCGTCCTCTACCTAGACCTCGACCGCTTCAAGATCATCAACGACTCGCTCGGCCACAGCATCGGCGACCAGCTGCTCATCGGCATCGCCGACCGGCTCACGAAGAACCTCCGTCCCGGCGACACCGTCGCGCGCTTGGGCGGCGACGAGTTCACCATCCTCGTCGAGGACATCGCCGAGGAGCGCGAGTCAGTCCAGATCGCCGAGCGCATCCAGAAGGAGCTCAGCGCGCCGTTCCAAATCGGCGGCCGCGAGGTCTTCACCACCGTCAGCCTCGGCATCGCGCCCTCGACGACGGGCTACGAGCAGGCCGAAGACATCCTGCGCGACGCCGACACGGCCATGTACCGCGCCAAATCCTTGGGCAAGGCGCGCTACGAGATTTTCGACAAGGCGATGCACGCGCGCGCCATCAACCTCCTGCAGCTCGAAACCGATATGCGCCGCGCCATCGAGCGTCAGGAGTTCTTCGTCCACTACCAGCCCATCGTCGCGCTCGACGGCTTCCGCCTTCAGGGCTTCGAGGCGCTGGTGCGCTGGCACCACCCGCAGCGCGGCTACATCTCGCCGATGGACTTCATCCCGGTCGCGGAGGAGACGGGCCTCATCATCGCGCTCGGCGAGTGGGTCTTGCGCGAGTCGTGCAAGCAGATGCAGCGCTGGCAGACCATCTTCCCGTGCGACCCGCCCCTCTTCATCAGCGTCAATTTGTCGAGCAAGCAGTTCAGCCAAAACGACCTCATCAATCAGGTCTCCAGCGTCATCCACGACACGACCATCAACCCGCGCAGCCTGAAGCTCGAAATCACCGAGTCGGTCGTCATGGAGAACATCGAGACGGCCACCGAGATGTTGAAAGACCTGCGCGCCCTCGGCGTGCAACTCTCCATCGACGACTTCGGCACGGGCTACTCCTCGCTCTCCTACCTCCACCGCTTCCCGATTGACACGCTCAAGATCGACCGCTCGTTCGTCACGCACATGTCCGAGAACAACGAGAACACGGAGATCGTCCGCACGATCATCGTGCTCGCGCAGAACCTCGGCATGGACGTGGTCGCCGAGGGCGTCGAGACGAAGGAGCAGTTGGCGCTCCTGAACGAGTTGGGCTGCGAGAACGGGCAGGGCTACTACTTCTCGAAGCCCGTCAACCGCGAGGGCGCGGAGAAGATCATCGCCGACACCTACTCGTCGCTCCTGCCCGTGCTCCCGACCGAGGCGACGCAGAAGCAGGGCAAGACCGTGCGCGTCGCCTGACGCGCGCGCGCGGCGCTTAGTTTTCAGTGAGTCAAGGCGTTTAAGGTTTACGAACCGTGGGAAGGAGTTTCGCGCGCTCGCGAGCGCGCGCCGACCGCGATGAACACACTCGACACCACCGACCCGGAAGCGACGACCGACATCCTCTTTCTCGGCGAGCCCGAGGACGAGCCCGCGACGGCGGCCCCGGCCGAGACGCCCGCCCCGCACGCGCACGACCGGCGCGGCACCTTGCGCGTCAGGCCCGCGATGGACTGCTCTTGGGGCACGACCGACGCCTGCCCGCGCAACGGACAGATCACGAGCCTCGGCCCGGCCGGCTGCTTCGTCAAAACCAAAGCCGAGCTCGCGCCCGGCCAGACGCTCTACGTCAAGGGGTGGCTGCCGACCGAGCGATGGCTCACCTTGCGCGGCACCGTCTCATACCACCTCCCCAAAGTCGGCTTCGGCTTCACCTTCGACCCGCTCGAAGAGCGCGACGCCGAGATGCTCGCCGTCCTCCTCGACTTCTACGGCGAGTAAGACGAGTCCGACATCTCCACCCTCCCCGCTTGAAAGCATCCCCCCGGGGATGCTTTCTCGTTTCGGGTCGGGATTTGTATTGCCATTTCGCCCCGTCGGTGCCGGGCGCGCGACTGCCGGCGGATACCCGCGCGCACGCGGGCTTCACGAAAAATCAAAGTCCCGCGGGGACGAGCCGAGCACGGCGCGTGATACGCGCGAAAGCTCGGCTCGTCCCCGCGGGACTTCGTCCTTGCGTCAGTCCGTTAACGCGTCTCGGAGAGGGCGGCGATGTGGCAGCCCTGCGCGGTGGCGACGAGCGGGTCTTTCGCCATCCTGATTTCGGCGAGCGGCACGGGGAAGTCGCCGCCCGCGCGCAGCATCGACTCGAACTTGTGCAGGAAGCCCGCCGGCTTGGCCGTCCCGCCCGCGACGACGATCGACATCGGGCGGTCGATCTTCGGCAACTGGCCGGAGGCGCGGAACTCGGCGCGCAGGCGGTCGATGAGAGCCTGCATCACGTCCTCGTAGTAGATGTGGAGCGCGCGGCTCAGGTCGTCCTTCGGCTGGGTGGAGAGGTTGAGCTTCTCCTCCTTGAAGAGGCGGACGCGCGTCGAGGTCTCGTTCAGAACGGTCGCCACGTTCTCGTCGATGTAGTCGCCGCCCTTCGGGATGCTGAACGTGATCATCGGCATCGACATGAAGGAGACCGAGACGTTGCACATCCCGCCGCCGCAGCTGATGCCGATGCCCGTGAAGTTCTCGTCCTGAAGCTCGGAGAAGACGACGGCCTGACCCTCGTTGAGCGCCTTCGCGTTGTAGCCGAGCGACTGGAGGTAGCTCTTCAGGACGGCCTCGTGGTAGACGAGGTTGCCGTTCGCGCCCTCGCCCTTGCCGGGGACGCTGAAGCAGAGCGACTCGCCCTTCAGGCGGGGCGGCCCGACGAGGCGGTTGAGGATGAGCTGGATGATGGTCTGGCTCATCTCCTCGCGCGGGTTCAAGACGCCGTGCTGCATCGGGCGGCGCGCGTCGGTGTTGAGGAAGCTGGCGAAGAAGTCCGAGTCGTTGCCGTAGACGTAGAGGTACTGGCAGTTGCGCTCGTAGACCATCTGGCGCTGCTTGAGGACGTTCTCGGCCATGTCGGACGCCGGGACGGCGACGAAGGCGTTGAGCTGCGAGCGCGTCTTCTGCGCGCCCGCGCCGTCGGCGACGACGATGCGGCTCGTCCCGATGTCCAGACCGACCGCGTTCACTCTCGCACTCTCCTTGCCGTTCGACGCCGGCGCTGAAATCTGATTCTTCTCTTCCATCGTTTGCTCCTTGCTGAGGGTTTGTGGGGGTGACAGTTTTCGTCCCTTCTGCTCGTCCCGGTCTCAAAAATTGTCTCTGCTAAAGCGGCCCGCCTGCGCGGCGTCGGGTGCGTTTTTGCGGGGCTTTTCGGCGGATTGACGACCTTTTCCGCGTCGCGTCTGACGTTTTCTGGAAGTGCCTTCGGCGGCTTCCAGAAAACAACTTGCAAGCGTTGTGCCCTTGCCGGGTCGTCGTCCGGTCGTTGAGAGGCCGAGGCTTAAGGGGGGAGATTCGTAAGGCGGGACGCGCGCCCGCGGAGAGCTTTTTCAGTCGGAGTCGCCCGCCGGCGCGCTCGCGTCCGAGGCGTCGCGGTCGCGGCGCAGCCGGCGCTGCTCGTCCATCAACTCGCGGTAGCGTTGACGCATCCGGCGGCGCAAATCGTCCGCCCGCACGCCCGCCGCCCCGGCGCGGCTGTTGAACTGCTCCTCGCCCGCGCGCGCGCCCGGCCAGATACGGCCGCCGAGCGCGTCGACGAGCTCGCCGTCGTAGGTGAACCCGAACTCGCCGAGCGCGGGCGTGGGCGGCTGGTACTTGTCGGAGAGGCCGAAGGCGGCGAACGGGAAGTCGCGCGCCCAGTCGCGGTGGAAGCCGACGAGCATCCGGTCGGGGTTCACGGAGACGAGTCCGTGCGTGACGCAGTTGGCGTCGTCGAGTCCGTGGCGGCTGCGGAGGATTTGCGTGAGCAGGCGGCCCGAGACGAGCTGCGCCTCGGTCAGGCGCTCCTCGCCCGCCTCGGTCGAGTTCGTCTCGAAGCAGACGCCGATGAAGCTCTCGTTGAGGCCGACGTAGACGCCGCGCCCGTCGGCCCAGATGGAGTTGCCCGCGTGGTTGGCCGCCTCAGTGTCGCGCACGACGCGGTAAATCTGGCCGAAGCGGTCGATCAGGTAGTTGTAGGAGCGGTTGCGCCGGACGTATTCGAGCAGGCCGCGCGTGCGCGTCTCGATGGACTCGTTGTTGTCGGCCGTGAACGGCAGCATATCGCTCTCGGACGTGTGGTAGACGATGCCGACGGGCTCGCGCCGACCCGTCTCGATTACCTGCCCGCCGCCGCGCGCGTAGAGGTTGAAGGCGCGCGGGTGGTTGTCGGTCTCGTACTCGGTCAGGATGCGTCCGCCGTTGCTGTAGCGCTCGTGAGCGTCCTTCTCTTCGACGAGCCAGACCTTCTCGGGCCTGTAGTCGGGCAGGTGCTGCGCGCTGACCTGCGGCAAGACCGGGTTCTGCGACGGCGCGGCCGTGCGCGTCTTGCCGTAGCGGCTCGCGAGGTAGTCGGAGACGCGCGCCGAAGTCCAGACCGCGCCGCTGTAGACGCCGAAGAGGGCGAGGACGGCGCAGGCGAGTCCGGCGGCGTAGAAGCCGTGTCGAATCTGGTAGAAGCTGAAGAAGACGCGCGCGGCGAGCGGGGCGCGGTTGCGTCGCAGAAGGCGCATACGCTCGCGCGCCGTCGTCGGCAGGAGCCGGTGTAGCTCCTGCACGATGAGGCGGTAGAGCATCCATTCGAGCAGGCGCTCGTAGGCCCTCGACTTCCTGAACCACGAGCAGCGTTCGAGCTTCGCGTCCAGCCGCTCGCAGCTCGCCGCCTGTCGCGAGAGCGTCTGGTGGAGAAAGCGCAGGCGCACCTCGGGCCGCTCGAAGAAGTGCGCGTAGCGCTCGACGATCTTCGAGTAGATTTGCGCCGACTCGGCTCGCGTCCTCGGCCCCATAAATCCCCGTTCAGGAACGATTTGAGTTGTCACCTCGCGCTCTTACGCGGCGGCTTTAAGCTCACTGAATCTCGGCGATGACGACCGTCTGCGCCGCGCCCTTGCCGCGCATCTCGGCGCCGTGGCGCGTGGCCGCCTCGCGCGTCTCGAAGCGCCCGGCCTGAACCCTGTACCAAGTCCCGCGGTTCGGCACTTCGGCCGCGACGACGCGCGCCTCGAACCCCGCCGCCTTCAACCGCGCGGCCTGCGCCTCGGCCTTCTCGCTCACGTTGTGCGCGCCGACCTGCACGGTGTACTTGCCTCCGGACGCGGGCGCGGCCGCGGCCGCCTCGCGCGCCGTCTGCGCGACGGCTGCCGTCTCGCGTTCGGCGGGCGCGGCCGCCTCCTTCACCGCTTCGACGCGCTCTTGCGCCGCGGCCGGTTGAACGACTTGCGCCGCCGACTCGCGCGTCGGCGCGGGCGCGAAGGCGTCGGCCGGCCGTGACTCTATCTCCACGTCGGGCGCGAAGGCCGAAGGCTCGGACTGATTCGTCGAGTCGTTTCGGACGACCGACTGCGCCGAGGCGGCCTCGACGCCGCCGCCCGCCTCGCTCGTGATGCGGTTGAAGAGGACGATGCAGCCGACGAAGACCAGCCCGCACGCCAGAAGCCAGAGCGGCGAGGCGCGCATCACGCGCGCGCCCGCGACGTAACCGTCGAAGCTCTCGGCCTGCTTCGCCGTGACCACCTCGCTCGGCGCGGCCTGAATCTCTTCGGCGTCGACGACGACTTCGGCCGACGGCGACGCGGCGCACGACTCTTCGGCCGGCGTCTCGACCTGCGCGCTCAAGGGTTCGACCCTCTGCGCCGACGCGACGCTCGACGGCGCGAAAACGTCTTCGAGCACCGGCGACTGCGAGGCGAAGAAGTCCGTCTCATCCTCCGGCATGACGGAGAAGACGTCATCGAGGACAGACTCCTCTGCGGGCGCGACGGCTTGCGGGCGCGCGAACAGCGGCGCGGCCACAGTCGCGAACGGCGCGGAGGCGGCATGAAGCGCCGTCACGTGCTGGCCGTCGACAAGTACGACCTCGTACTCGGACGAGCAGCGCGCGCAGACGACGCGGGCGTCGGTCGTCGCCGGCTCGGCGTCGTAGTGCCCTCTGAACTGACAGACGGGACAAGTCTCTTGCATCTCTCTGCTCCTAAGCTCTCCGGCAGCCGCCCCGGAACGGGCGACGCGCGGGCCGTCCAAATCTTCCGGCCCGTCCTGAAAAAGCATATTGGTGACGGCGTGTCACCCCTTCTGCTTGGTTGCCGCCCGGCTCTAGGTGAGAAGAGGTCTGAGGTAGGTCAGACGCCGGCGACGGCCGAAGGTGAGTTTTCGGCGCTATCACGCGTTGGCTCGCACACGGCGTGCCGCAGACGCGACTCGCGCTCGCGCAAAATTCTAAAACGACCAGAAGTGTTAAAGCAAGTAAAATTTTGGCCAACGCTTGGAAGATTTTCCGCAAAAATCTTTCTGGACGGGGCGGGCGGTGGGTCGGTCGGGCTTCCGAAAAGTCTTGAAATCGACGCCGCCGGGGCTTCGGAACGCGGTCAAACTGACACTTATCGTCAGTTTGAACTGACGATTTTCGCTATTCGAACGAACCCGCCGCGCGGGGGCATCCCGCGTGCGGCCCTCGGAGCCTTATGTCTAAGTAAGATAAGACGTTTAGCCTCGCGGCCGACGGCGGCACAACGGTTGCTCAAACCTTCGGGGGTTGTGCCCCTCGCCTATAGGCCGCCCTTCGTGCACGCACTCCGCAAAAGTCGCCGGGAGCACGTCCGGCCCTTTTGCCCGCCTCACCCGATTCTCGGCCCGAGCGCCGAAGATTTTTCACTCTGAAGAAGACCCTCGTAAACGGCTTTATGCAGACCACGCGCGCTCAACGTTCGTCCGGGCCACTGATGTGGCTCGCCCTCTCGGCGGGCCTTGCGGCGGTCGCCTACTCGGCGGCGCTCACGCCCTTCCGCGCAGACCTCGTCTACCTCCTCCTGACCCTGTCGGCCGTCACGCTCGGCGCGCGCCTGTTCGTGCGCGCCGGCTGGGGGGCGCGCGTGCCGCTCTCGGACGCCTTCGTCGTCTTCGCGCTCTTGCAGGTGGGCGCGGGCCAAGCGGTCGTGCTCGCGGCGCTCGCCGCGCTCTGCGCGCCCGCGCGCTGTGGCCGCGGTATGCGCGGCGCTATCTTCGACGCGGGCGCGGCCTCGTCGGCGACTCTTTTGTGCGCGCTCGCGCTGCGGAGCGTCTTCGGCGAGTCGGCCGCGACGTTGGCGCAGACGCCTCCGACGACCTTCGTCCCCGCGCTCTTCGTCGTCGCACTCTTTCTGACGGCCGCGCACGCGCTCGGACACGCCTTCGCGGGCGGCTTCGCCTCCGACGGGCCCGAGGGCGAGCGGGGCCTTTTCGACCGCGTCGCCTCGACCTTCGCGGGCTGCTTCGCCGTCGCGGCCGGCGCGGGCTTTCTGGCCTCGCTCGTCCCGGCCGCGGGCTTCGACACGGTCGTCGCCTCGGCCGCCTGCGCGGCGATTCTGTTTTCGGTCACGCGCCTGCGCGTCGAGACGGCGGGCGCCGCGACGACTCCCGCGCCCGCGGAAGGCGGGCGACGGGCGGAGCGCGCGTCGGAGGACGCGGGCGGCGGGATGTTCCGCGAGGCGTTCGAGGGCGCGGCCGCGGGGATGGCGCTCGTCTCGGCTAAAGGCAAGTTTCTGCAAGTCAACCGCGCGCTACTCGACGTGCTCGGCTACGAAGAGCAGGCGCTCGTCGCCAAGACGTTTCAGGACGTGGCGCACGCCGACGACCTCGCGCCCGCGCTCTCCGGCTTCAAGCGTCTGCTCGGCGCGTCGGAGAGCTCGCACGAGTGCGAGATGCGCCTGCGGCGCGCGAGCGGCGAGGACGTGTGGGTGCTCCTGAGCGCGGCGCGCGCGGGCGGGCGCAAGTCTTCGGCGCGGCTCGTCTTTCAGGTGCAGGACATCACCGAGCGCAAACGCTCCGAGGAGCAACTGCTCCACGACGCCTTCCACGACCCGCTCACCAAACTCCCGAACCGCGCGCTCTTCATCGACCACGTCAAGCTCACCATCGCGCGCGCCAAGCGCCGGCCCGGCCACCTGTTCGCCGTCCTGTTCCTCGACCTCGACCGCTTCAAGATCGTCAACGACTCGCTCGGCCACATGTTCGGCGACCAACTGCTCGTCGGCATCGCGCGCCGTCTCGAAGGCTGCCTGCGCGAGGGCGACACGGTCGCGCGCGTCGGCGGCGACGAGTTCACCATCCTGCTCGAAGACATCGAGGACGAGATCGAGGCCATCTCGGTGGCCGAGCGCATCCAGAAGGAACTCTCCGCGCCCTTCCACATCGGCGGGCACGAGGTCTTCACGACCGTCTCCATCGGCATCGCGCCGAGCTCGACCGACTACGACGACCCCGAGGACATCCTGCGCGACGCCGACACGGCCATGTACCGCGCCAAATCCTTAGGCAAGGCGCGGCACGAGGTCTTCGACAAGGCGATGCACGCGCTGGCCGTCAACCTCCTGCAACTCGAAACCGACCTCCGCCGCGCGCTCGAACGCAAGGAGTTCTTCGTCCACTACCAGCCCATCGTCGCGCTCTCGGACTTCCGCCTGTGCGGCTTCGAGGCGCTGGTGCGCTGGCAGCACCCGGAGCGCGGGCTGATTTCGCCGATGGACTTCATCCCGGTCGCGGAGGACACGGGCCAGATCATCGCCATCGGCGAGTGGACTCTGATGGAAGCGTGCCGGCAGATGCGACGCTGGCAGAAGCAGTACCCTTCGGACGTGCCGCTCTACATCAGCGTCAACCTCTCGGGCAAGCAGTTCACGCAGCCCAACCTCATCGAGCGCGTCCGTACCATCGTCGAAAAGACGAAGCTCGACCCGCGCAGCCTGAAGCTCGAAATCACCGAGTCGGTCGTCATGGAGAACATCGAGACGGCCACCGAGATGTTGAAAGACCTGCGCGCCCTCGGCGTCCAGCTCTCCATCGACGACTTCGGGACGGGCTACTCCTCGCTCTCCTACCTGCACCGCTTCCCCATCGACACGCTCAAGATCGACCGCTCGTTCGTGACTCGGATGGTCGAGAACAACGAGAACAGCGAGATCGTCCGCACCATCGTCATGCTCGCGCAGACGCTCGGCATGGACGTGGTCGCCGAGGGCGTCGAGACCAAAGAGCAGCTGGCGCTTCTGCGCAAGCTCGGCTGCGAGAGCGGGCAGGGCTACTACTTCTCGCGGCCGGCGACCGTCAACGGCGCCGAGCAGCTCATCGCAGCGACGAGCGCCAGCGTGCAGAGGGCGCTCAACATGTCGAAGGCGCGGCCCGCGCCCGAGGCCGACGACAAGGTGAAGACCATGAAATTCGTCAACCACGAGGAGGCGGCGGGCGTGGAGCAGCAGTCTACCCCGGCCGCGTGAGAGTGAGATATGATGAGCGCCGTAATGCCACGCGAACGCAGACGTGCCGACCGCATCCAGACCGACTTGGAGGCGCGTTGGGAGGGCGTGCTCACGAGCCGCGAGGGGAAGGTCGTCGACCTCAGCGTGACGGGCTGTTTCCTGCTCACCTCTGACGAGGTGCAGCCCGGCGAGCTGATACGCCTCGAAATCCGCACCCCCGACGGCCCATGGCTCTACCTCTGGGGCGAGGTCGTCTATCAGGTGAGCGAGATGGGCTTCGCCGTCCACTTCACGGGGATGAACGCCCACGAAGCGGCCTCGCTCAGGGGCCTGCTCGAATACATCCGCGTGCGACGCGGGCACGCGGGCCGCATCGGATGAGACCGGCCCACAACGGCGGCGACGACGACGCGGCCCGCGCGCGCAGGCGCACGGACGCGCCGACGGCCGCACGTCGGAGGCCCGCGCCGGCCGTCTCGGTCTGCGTGCGCGGGCGCGACCCCGACGGCGCGGAGTGGGCCGAGGTCACGCGGATGCTCGACGCGACGCAGTCGGGCGCGAGCTTCGTGCTCCGGCGCCAGCCGCGGCTCGGACAACTTCTCCACATCACGATGCCGCCGCCCGTAGTCGCCTCGCGCCCGCGCGCGGAGGATTACGGCGGCCACTGGTCGCTCGTCTGGGCCCTGTCGCCGCAAGAGGCGGCGGACGGCTCGCCCGCCCACAAGGTGAGCGTCACCTACGTCGGCAACGACCTGCCGCGCCACTTCGTGACGCGCGCGGGGCGCGACTTCGGCTTCGTCTTCGAGGACGACGGCGGCGTGCGCCTGCACGAGCGGCTCGCGCTCGTCGGCGGCGCGGGCGCGGCCGACCGCCGGAAGCGCGGCACGCGCCTGTCGATTCCGGTCGAGGTGAAGCTGGAAGTTTTGGACGAGGGCGGCGCGGTGTCGGAGACCGAGTCGACGGTGACGGAGAACATCAGCCGCGGCGGCGCGGCCGTCTGGACGGCGCTCGCGGCCCCGGTGGGCGCGCGCCTGCGCATGACGGGCAAGCAGAACGGGGCGGTGGTGACGGCCGTCGTGCGGCGGCGGCGCGCGGGCGCGGACGGCATCACGCGCCTGCACCTCGAATTCGCCGACGGCGTGTGGCCGCTCGAAGGCTTGCGCTAAAGAGACTTTTAATTTCTGAGAGGCGAAGGGGCGCGGCTCACGTGAGTCGCGCCCCTTCGGTTAAGTGGGTCTGTGTCTTCGGGGTCGCGCGTTACGGCAGCGCCTCGGTGTTGATGAAGATCGAGAAGGAGCCGCCCTGCATGACGCCGACGACGTACTGCACGTCAACGAACGCGCCGGGCGCGAGCGGCGACGAGAGCGCCAGCATCCAAGTCGTGTTCCATCCGCCGCCGTTCGGCTGCGTCGGCGGCTCCTCGACGGTCGTGCCCTTGACCGGCAGCCCGTTGACCGTGATGTCGCCCGACGTGAGCGCGCGGAGGTCGGCCACGCCCGCCGGCGCGGGGTAGGTCGTGATCTGGCGGATGCGGAAGCGCAGCCGCGTCACGGGCGCGCCCGTGTAGTTCGTCACGCGGCGGCGGAACGAGACCGTGCCCGCCGAGCCGTTGGTGACGGGCGTCAGGTCGCGGAAGCGGTTCGGCGGGTTGCTGACGCCCGTCGACTGGTCGAAGCGGTCGACGAAGACGCTGTTGTTGAGCCGCGGCGAGTCGACGTTCTCCGGGCCGGGAGCGCCGAGCAGCGGCGTCGCGCCGAGCGTCTCGGTCGTCGCCAGAGTGTTCAGGAAGAGGAAGTCGTTCGCGTTGTTGTTGGTGTCCTGCGGCGTGCCCGAGGACTGGTTGCGGACGAAGGTGATCTGGCCCGTGACCGCGCCCGGCGTGATGGCCGGGATGCCCGTGCCCTCGCGGAAGGTCGTGCCCGCCCCGGCGAAGCCGGCCGCGTCCACCTGATTGGCCGCGACGAGCCCGGCCGCCGCGTCAGTCGACTTGAAGACGGCGACGCCGCCGTTGTCGGTAATGGCGTCGTCGGTCGGCGGGTTGGCGGGCGAGTAGCCGGTGTCGGCCGTCGCCG
>DASQDT010000039.1:0-12853 GCA_035634035.1 Pyrinomonadaceae bacterium
GAGGCGCGGTCGAAGGGGACGAGCGTCCCCATCTGCTGACTCGCGAGGCTGAAGACTTCCGAGATGGTGCGGCTTGAGTTGACGGCGGCGACGACGCGGTTGACGACCTCGACCTGCTCGGTCGCCTCCTGCAAGTAGTCGAAGAGGGCGCGCACCTCCTCTTCGCCCAAGCCCTCGCCGTCGTGTTCGCCGAGGCGGACGTTGCGGCGGACGACGTAGAGCGTCGCCTCCCGCCCGCCCCAGCCGACCGGCGCGCGCTCGACGCGGACGGGAATCCACCCGCGGCCGCCGCCCGCGAACAGACTCGCGCGCTCGCCCGCGTCGGCCGCGACGACCGCGCCCGCGCCCTCCGACTCGAACGCCAGAAGCGACGCGACCTCGCCGCCCGCAAGCTCTTCGACCTCGCGCTCGACCAATTCCCCGAAAGCCCTGTTGGCCGCGACCACGCGCCCCTCGCGTTCGTCGACGACGAGCGCGCCGTCGCTCATCAGCTCGAAGAGGCTGCGCAAATCTGTGTCGGGAGTGCTCATTGTTACGGTGAGGCCGAAGGGCTACCCCTTGTCCCTGTTCTTCTTGTGCCGCTCGATGATGCGCAGGGGCGTGGCGAAGAAGTCGAACTCCTCGCGCAGGCGGTTTTGCAGGTAGCGCTCGTAGGAGAAGTGGAGGCCGCCCTTGCCGCCGGCGGTGAAGACGACGAACTTCGGCGGGCGCACGCCGACCTGCGTGACGTACTGCACGTGGAGACGCGAGCGGCCGCCCTTGACGGGCGCGGGCGCGGTCGGCGCGCGCGGGCTCGCCACGGCGCGCTCGAAAAAGTCGTTGAGCTGCGAGGTCGGGATGCGCCGCGCGCGCGCCTCGTCGGCCCGGACGGCGAGCGGCAGGACTCTCTCGACGCGCTGGCCGCTTAGCGCCGAGATGGTCACGACCGGGGCCCATTCGAGAAACTTCATCTTGTCGCGGAGGTCGCGCTCGAAGGCGGCGGGCGTGCCCGTCTCCTTGTCGGGCACGGCGTCCCACTTGTTGACGGCGATGATGACCGAGCACCCGGCCTCGACCGCGTAGCCGGCGATGTTCGCGTCGAGCGCCGCGACGCCCTCGGCCGCGTCGACGACGACGACGGCCACGTCCGCGCGTTCGAGACTCCGCCGCGCCATCACGACCGCGAGCTTTTCGGCCATCTCCTCGGTCTTGCCCTTGCGGCGTATGCCGGCCGTGTCGACGAGTCGGAACTTGCGCCCGTCGCGTTCGAGCACGGTGTCGACGGCGTCGCGCGTCGTGCCCGCGACGGGCGAGACGATGACGCGGTCTTCGCCGAGCAGGCGATTAAGCAAAGACGACTTCCCGACGTTGGGCCGTCCGACGATGGCGAGTCGAATCTCGCGCGCCTTCGTCTCCTCGTCGTCCTCGCGCGCGCCCTCGGCGCTTTCCGGCAGGAGTGCGGTGAGCACGTCGAGGAGTTCGGCCACCCCGTCGCCCTGTTCGGCCGAGAGGGGCACCACGTCGGCGAAGCCGAAGCGGTGGAACTCCGCGGCGTGAGCTTCGAGGCGCACGGCGTCGGCCTTGTTGGCGGCGACGAGGACGGGCTTGCCCGTCGAGCGCAGGACGCGCGCCAACTCTTCGTCGAGCGGCGTCTTCCCGGCCCGCACGTCGACGACCCAAACCAGAGCGACGGCCTCGCGGATGGCGAACTCGGCCTGACGGAGGATGTTGGCGGGGATGAGCGCGTCGTCGTCGGGCACGATGCCGCCCGTGTCGACGATGGAGAAGCGCCGGCCCTGCCATTCGGACTCGCCGTAGATGCGGTCGCGCGTGATGCCCGGCTCGTCGCCGACGATGGAGCGGCGCTCGCCGATGACGCGGTTGAAGAGCGTTGACTTGCCGACGTTCGGGCGGCCGACGACGGCGACGAGCGGCAGAGCTTCCGCCAGCGCGCGCGGCTCGGCCGTCGCGGCTTCCCCGTCTCCCTTTTCGGTTGTGCTCATAAATATTTATGAAGAGTCGCTTGCGGGGGCGAGAGAGCAGTGTATCTTTTGCGCGACCCGCGCCGCAAGGTTTCCCCCCGCGCCGTTCAACGCGCACGCGACTTGAAATATAATGCCGTGACCCGAGCCACCGAAGCGATGCTACTTCACGAAACGCTGCGGCGTCTGCGCGCACGCGCACATTCACTCTTTGCGGGCATCGCGCCCGCGCGCGTCGAAGAATCGGCGCTCGCCCCGCACCTCGCGCTCGGGCGTCGCGGCGAGACGCTCGCGGCCGAGCACCTGCGGCGCGCGGGCTACCGCCTCGCCGCGTCGAACTTCAAAATCAACGTCGGGCGTTCGCGCGGCGGCGCGGTCGTCGAGGCCGAGGTTGACATCGTCGCTTACGAGGGGCCGGTGCTCTGCTTCGTCGAGGTCAAGACGCGCCGCTCCGATTGGTTCGCCGCGCCCGAGGCGAACGTCGACCTGCGCAAGCAGCGCCAAATTTCACGCGCCGCGCGCGCCTACCTGCGCGCGATGGGACTCGCCGGCGAGCCCCACCGCTACGACGTGGTGAGCGTCGTCCTGCCCGACGCGGACGCGGGCGGACACACTCCCGCGCCGCGCCTGCGTCTCCTGCGAAACTTTTGGACGGACGCCAAGTTTCGGCGGAAGCGTTGGGCGGACTATTTCGATTGAGTGTGATTTAAAAAGATAAAGGCCCGGGTGAGGCCGGGCCTTAGGTGGGGGCCGACTCGCCGCCGGAGAGGACGTTTCGCTCGCGCGCGGCGTCGCCGTATGACGCAGGAGTGAAGGGAAACGGGTGTTTCACGGCTGGTCTCTGGGCCCGAGGGTTTCCGACAGACCTTTAGGCGCCAGCTTCTCCGCCAGACCGTCTTCGTCACCCGTCACTATCCGTCTTCACTACATAACGCCCCGTTTCCCGCCCCGAGCTATCACCCGCGCGAAAAATTTTTCTCCCGCCGCCCGCGGCGCACCCGCCCGTCGGGGCCGTCCGCGCGTTTGATAGCTTCCGCCACGTTTCAGGGCGTAACTGAAGTGACACCGAAAAGCGGTCTTCGACTCACGCGCGCGGCCTGACGCGCGCCGGACTCTTTTTCCGAAGGCGTCTCTCTTCCCCCTTATGCCCCAACACTGGACAAGGACTCGCGTCCACATCGTCGGCGACGAGAAGCCCGTCGAAGAGCCGCCCTACCTTCCGGGCGCGTCGTCGCACGGCGTCAACAAGCAGCCGGCCGCGCCGTCCAAAGAGTTGTTCCTCAAGTTCGGACGCCTCTTCCACCGCAGCGACCCGAAGGACGACGCCGAGCGCGACCTTCTCGTCCAGAGTCTCACACGCTTGGGCCGCTGCATGTCAGGCGACGCCGAGGCGTGCCGGCCCGCGGGCGGCCCGGCCGTCTCGGGCGATGCCGACACGCCCTCCGGCTACACCTACCTCGGCCAACTCGTCGCGCACGAGACCACCTTCCACAAGACCGAGGCGCTCGACACGACGGCGGCCGCCACGCTCCCCGACAACGCGCGCTCGCCGCAGATCGACCTCGACAGCCTCTACGGCGCGGGCCCCGACGACCCGGTTGACAAGCGCCTGTATGAGGACGACAAGGTGCGTCTGAGAGTCGGGCTGACCGAGCCCGTGGCGGGCGCGAACCGCGAGTACCCGAACGACCTCCCGCGCCAGAGGTCGAGCCCGCAGGGGGCGCTTGAGGCGCTCGTCGGCGACCCGCGCAACGACGAGAACCTCGCCGTCGCGCAGACGCACGTCGCCCTCGTCAGGTTTCACAACAAGGTCGTGGACGCGCTCGCGCCCTCGACGCCGGCCGCCGAGCTTTTCAAGAGCGCGCGCAGGACGGTCGTCCAGCACTTCCAGTGGGTCGTCCTCGAAGACTACCTGCCGCGCATCGTCAACCCGACGGTTCTCAACTGCGTGCGGCGTCACCCGCCCGTCTGCTACACGACCGCAGACCCCTTCATGCCGGTCGAGTTCTCGGCCGCGGCCTTCCGCGTCGGGCACAGCATGGTGCGCCCCTCCTACGACTGGAACACGCTCCACTCGGCCGCGCCGTTCGGCGGCGGCGTCGCGCAGCTCTCGCAGCTCTTCCGCTTCACGAACTTCAGCGGCGACTTGGGCGGCCGCCCGCGCCTGCCGAGCAGTTGGGTCGTCGACTGGCGGCGCTTCTACGACTTCGACCACCTCCCGCACGTCGCCCGCCTCGACCCGCTCTACCGCAACAAGGCGCGGCGCATCGACACCATCTTCAACCTCCGCCTCGAAGACGTGCCCGGCTACCCGCACGTCGATTTGCAGAGGCACATGCGCGCCATCACCGTGCGCAACCTCCTGCGCGGGCTCTCCTTCGGCCTGCCGCCCGGCGAGGAGGTGGCCGCGCGCTTGGGCGAGACGCCGCTCACGCGCGACGAGGTCTGCCGCGGGCCGCACGAGGAGGTGCTGCGCTCGCCCGTCTTCGAGGGGCGCACGCCGCTCTGGTACTACATCCTCAAGGAGGCCGAGCTCGGCGGCGGCCAGCGCCTCGGCCCGGTCGGCGGGCGCATCGTCGCCGAGACCTTCCTCGGCCTCATCAGAAAGAGCGAGCACTCGATTCTCGGCGAGCCGGGCTGGCAGCCTTCGCTCGGCCGCACCGACCCGCAGACCGGCCGCAAGCACTTCGGGATGGCCGACCTCATAGACTTCGCGGGCGTCGTCGACCCCATCGGCGAGCACGAGCGCGCGCTCCTGTCCAAGCAGAATCCTTGACAACAGAAGCCTGCCGAGGAGGGCAGCAAACCATGAAAATCTTCGAGAACCTTCAGAGGGTGGCCGCGGCCGTCGCGGTCGACGAGCTCGCGGGCGGGACGTTCGGCGAGCGCGTGAAGAACGCCGGCATCGCCGCCGTCATGGGCGGCATCAGCTCGCAGCAGTGGCGCGACTACATGGCGCTCTTCGCCGACAACGCCGACCAGCTCCGCCTGCTCACCACGCCCGCCGAGACCGACCCGAGCTACATGGCGCAGTCGCGCGCCTACATCGTGACCAACTCCATCTGCGGCACCATCACCGGCACGCGCACGCACCTCAACGTCGAGCGCGCGATCGACGACAACCTCTCCGACGCGGACGACGGCTCCGTCACCAAGCCCTTCCCCGTCCCGCCGATTTAACGACCCGCGACACGAACACAGACGATGCAGGAGCAACAACACTTACTCGCGGCCTCTCACGCGGCCGTCCGCGCGTCGCACGGCTCGCGCTGGCAGCGCCTGTGCCGCACGTACCTGCCCTACAAGGCGAAGGACTCCATCTGGCGCTTCAGCCGCGAGGAGTCGGACGAAGACCCGGCGCAGGGGTGGAAGCTCCACGTCTCGGCGACGGTGCTCGGCGCGTGTCACGTACTTGAGCGCACGGGGCCGCTCCTGCGCCGCCGCCGCGTGCTCTACAAAGCGCCCGCGTCGCTCGACGAATTGGACAAGCTCAACAGCGGCCTCTACTACGGCTACAGTCAGGTCGGAAAATTCCTGACCGTCTACCCGCGCGACGAAGAAGAGGCCGTCATGCTCGCGCGCGCGCTCCACCTCATCACGCGCCACACGACGGGGCCGGCCGTCCCCTTCGACCTGAAGTACCGGCCCGAAGGATGCGTTTATTATCGTTACGGGGCGTTCAAGGCGATGGAGATGGAGACGGCCGACGGCACGCGCGCCTTCGCCATGCGCGACCCCGAAGGACGCCTCGTTCCAGACCCGCGCGGCTCGGCGGCGCCGCCCGAATGGGTCACAGACCCCTTCCCCCCCCGGCGCAAGACGCGGACGCCGCGCGTCGCGACCCCGTCGCCTCTGAAGACGACCTACAGGGCTTTCCGCGCGCTCGCGCAGAGGGGCAAGGGCGGCGTCTATCAGGCGCTCGACCTGAGCGGGCGCGCGCCGCGGCTCTGCGTGCTGAAGGAGGGGCGGCGCGACGGCGAGGTGGGTTGGGACGGGCGCGACGGCTTCTGGCGCGTGCGTCACGAGGCGCGCGTCCTCGCGTCGCTCGCCGCGTCGGGCGCGGGCGTGCCGCGTCTCTACGACGCGTTCGAGGCGGACGGCAATTTTTACGTCGCCGTCGAACACGTCGAGGGCGTCGACCTCGAAAAGTGGCTCGGCCGCAAGAACCGGCGCCTGTCGCTCGCGCGCTCGCTGCGCCACTCGATAGAGTTGGCCGAGGTGCTCGCGCGCGTGCACGACGCGGGCTGGGTCTGGCGCGACTGCAAGCCGCGCAACATCATCCTCACGCCGCGCGGCCGTCTCCGACCGCTCGACTTCGAGGGCGCGTGCCCCGTCGCGCGCCCCGACCCCGTGCCGTGGGGCACGCCCTCGTACATCCCGCCCGAGTGGGGCGAAGACTTCAACGGGCAGTCGCGACTGCCCGAAGACCTCTACGCGCTCGGCTCGATAATCTACCTGCTCCTCGTGGGCTGCCCGCCCGACGCCGCGCCCGCGCTCCCGCTCGAAAGGTTGAGACGCAACGTGCCCGCCGCCGCACGCCGCGTCGTCTCAGAACTGCTCGACGCAGACCCGCGCAGACGCCCGCCCGCGCGCGCGGTCGCGCGCCGCCTGACGGCCGTCCTCGAAGCTTTCAAGAACTAAAGATCCATGCGGCGGGCGAGGTCTAGGAAGCGCGGATCGGCGCGGAGGTCGTCAAACAGCGGCTCGACCTTGATGCTGATGAGAGAGGAGAAGCGCTCGGCGTAAGCCTTTTCGAGGTGCGCGAAGGCTTTGTCCATGTCGCCGAGGCCGATGTAGATGATGGCCCGCTCCAGCGCGGGGACGGGCTGCCCCTCCGGTTGCCTGTCGAGCCACGCGAGGACTGCGAGCGCGTCGTTTGTCCGGCCGCTCCTGCCGTAGACGTGGCCGAGCGCGGCCGACGCGTAGAGCGGGTTCTTCGCGTGCAGACGTTCGAGCGTCTCGACCGCCTCGCGCCCCCTCCCCTGATGCCAGAGCGCCAGCCCGAGAATGTAGAGCCCGCTCTCGCTGTCAGGATGTTTCGCGAGCACCTCGCGGCAGACCTCGACGGCCCGCCCGTACTCGCGCGCGAAGTAGTGCGCGCGGGCGACGTTGAGCGCGGCCGGCGGCGAGAACGGGTCGAGCGTGCGGTGCGTCTCGCTCACGCGGAGCGACTCGTCGGCGCGGCCCGTGATCATCAGCAGTTGCGAATACCAATAGTGGGCCGGCGCGCTGTCGGGCTTGAGCTCGATGGCCTTGCGGAACTCCGCCTCGGCCCCCGTCCAGTCCCAGTCGTAGCGCAGCATGATGACGCCCAGAGAGGTGTGCGCCTCGCAGAGCAGGTTGTCTATTTCGACGGCGCGCTTGGCGGCGGCGCGCGCCTTCGCGATCATGTCGGACGTGCGCTCGGTGCCGAAGGCAACCGTCGGGAGGAAGACGTAGGAGTCGGCGAGCGCGGCGTGGGCCTGCGCGAAAAGCGGGTCGAGCTCGACGGCGCGCTCGAAGTTGGCGATGGCCGTGCGGATGTTCGTCTGGTCGCGGCGCGTCCAGTAGTACTGCCCGAGCATGTAGAGGCGCAGCGCCTCGGGGTTGTCGGTCGGGCGGCGCGCGAGCTTCTGAGCGTCGTCGCCGGGGAGCGAAAGACGCAAAGCCTCCGCGACCTGACGCGTCAGCTGCTCCTGAAGCGTCAGGACTTCGGCCGTCCTGACCGCGAAGCTCTGCTCCCAAAGCCACGTCCCCGCGTCCGCCTTCACGAGCGCGACGTCGAGCATCAACGCGTCGCCGCGGCGCACGAGCTTGCCGACGAGCACCGACTCGACGCCTAAATCGCGCGCGGCCTGTGCCGCGTCGAAGTTGCCCGCCCCGCCCCGCTCCCTGCTGTACTCGGCGACGGCGTGCGGCGGCCTCACGCGCAGCTCCGAAAGCTGTCCGAGCTCGCGCGTCATGTTCTGCGTCAGACCTTCGCTCAGGTAGTCGACGCCCTCGTCGCCCGTCTCGTTCGCGAAGGGCATGACGGCGAGCGCGTGCGTCGTCGGGCGGCGGAAGTAGAAGGCCAGAGTGGCGCACGCGACGAGCAGCAGCGCGACGACGGCGAGCACGAACTTCCGCCGGCCGACGAGACCCGGCGCGCTCGCTCGCTCGTCCGCGCGGGGCACCTCGCGCAAGGCTTCGAGGAGCTGGCCCGCCGTCTGAAACCTTCGGCCGCGCTCCTTCTCCAGACACCGGAGCGCCACTCGCCGCAGGGCCTCGCGCGCCCCCGTCAGGTGTTCGGCCGGCGGCGCGGGCTCGTCCTCCTTGATGGCCCGCAGAATCTCCTCGACGCCCTCGCGCGCGAACGGGTTCGCGCCGCAGACCATCTCGTAGAGCACGATGCCGAAGCTGAAGATGTCCGTGCGCGCGTCCACCTCCTCGGCGCGCACCTGCTCGGGCGACATGTAGGCGACCGTCCCGATGACGAGCCCGGCCGTCGAGGTCTGCGAAGGGTCTGCGAGCGCGCCGGCGAGTTCCTCCTCGCGGCGGACGAACTTCGCCAGCCCGAAGTCGAGCACCTTCGCCTGACCCTCGGGCGTGACGACGACGTTGTGCGGCTTGATGTCGCGGTGGACGACGCCGCGCGCGTGCGCGGCCGCGAGCGCCTTCGCCATCTGCTCGGCCAGATCGATTGCGCGCCCGGTCGGCAGGGGCGCGCGTCGCATCAGCTCGCCGAGCGTCTCGCCCTCGGCGTACTGCATGACGATGAAGTCGTGTCCGCCCAGCTCCTCGATGCCGTGGACGGCGCAGATGTTCTCGTGCTGGAGCTTGGCGACGGCCCGCGCCTCCTTCGTCAACTGCTCGCGCGCCCACTCGTCGTCGAAAAAACGGTTGGCCAGAAACTTGAGCGCCACCTCGCGCTCAAGGCGCGTGTCCTCGGCCAAGTAGACCTCGCCCATCCCGCCGCGGCCGAGCGGCCGAAGAATCTTGTAGTGCCCGATGGTTCGGCCCGCGAGCGACTCGCGCCGCCCCTCCGAGATGACCTTCATGCCGAGCGACAGCGCGGGCCGCTCGATGAAGCTCTGCTGGCTCTCGTAGGACGTGACGAGCGACTCGACCTCGCGGCGCAAAGTCTCGTCGCCCGAGCACGCGCGACGGAGGTAGTCGCCGCGCTCGGCCGCGTCGAGTTGCAGCGCCTCGTGGAACAGTTCCTCGACGCGCGCCCAGTCGCCGTTACTTGCCATCCCCTATCTCCCGCGCCAGCCAAGCCTTCGCCATCCGCCAGTCGCGCATCACGGTGACGGGCGCGACCTCCAGAACCTCGGCCGTCTCCTCGACCGACAGCCCGCCGAAGAACCGAAGCTCCACGACGCGGCTCTTGCGCGCGTCCAACTCTTCGAGCCGGTTGAGCGCGGCGTCCAGAGCGAGCAGGCCCGAAGACCTCTCGGCCGTCATCACGCACGCCTCCGAGAGCGAGACCTGCACGGCGCGCCCGCCGCGCTTCTCGCGGTGCTGGTCGCGCGCGTAGTTCAAGAGGATGCGGCGCATGATCTGCGCGGCGATGGCGAAGAAGTGCGCGCGGTTCTGCCACTCGACGTTTCGCTGGCGGATGAGGCGGAGGTAGGCTTCGTTGACGAGCGCCGTCGTCTGCAAGGTGTGGCCGGGGCTCTCGTGGCCCATGTAGCGGCTCGCGATGCGGTGCAGCTCGCGCTCGACGAGCGGCATCAGCTCGTCGAGCGCGGCCGCGTCCCCGCCGCGCCACGCGTGGAGAAGGCCGGTGATGTCTGAGGGGCTAGACACCGAGGTTGTTCCTTACGGGCCGCGGCGTTTTGTGAGAGCGCGCGGCGGCAAAGAAACAGGACGCCCACGTCGGGGGAGGGCTTCGAGTTTTTTATTTGCTTCGATAGCGGGATGGGAGCGCGGACGCTTCGATACGCCCCATCGGTTGAATCCAAGCGGAGGGCAGAGGCGCGCTCATGCTTGACGGAAATATTTATATATCCACTCGCGCCGAATTTGCAATCGCGAAGCGACGCCGCGCGCCGCCTTATTTCACTTTCAAGACGACGAGCGTCACGTCGTCGTGCTGCGGCGTGTCGCGCGCCCACTCGGCGAGCGCGTCCGACAGGCGCGCGACCACGTCCTCGGCCGGCAGGTGCGCGAGGCGCGCGACGGCGCGCGCGAGACGCTCCTCGCCGAACTCCTCGCCGCGCGGGTTGAGCGCCTCCGTGACCCCGTCCGTGTAGGCGACGAGCACGTCGCCCGGCTCGAACTGTATCGTCTCCTGCTCGTAGGTGAACTCGTCGAAGAGGCCGATGACCGGCCCGCCCGTCGTCAAAAACCTCGCCGCGCGGCCGTCGCCGTCGGGCGCGCGCCCGTCGAGGATGATGGGCGGGTTGTGCCCGGCGTTGACGTAGGTGAGCGCGCGCGTCCGCTCGTCGTACTGCGCGTAGAAGAAGGAGGCGTAGCTCGCCGAGTCGGTCGAGCGGTTGAGCAGGCGGTTCATCGACGAGACCAACTCCGTGAGACGCCCGCCGACCGTCGGCGCTTGGCTGCGCAAGGAAGCCTGCACGGTCGACATCAGGAGCGCCGCCGAAATCCCCTTCCCCGCCACGTCGGCGACGGCCACGCCGACGCAATCGCCCCCGAGCTGGATGAAGTCGTAGTAGTCGCCGCCCACCCCGCGCGCCGGGTGGCAGACGCCGGCCAGCTCGGCCGTCAGCAGGGGCGGCGCGCAGTCCGGGAACAGACGCCGCTGCACGTCCTTCGCCATCTCTATCTCGCGCAAGAGGCGCTCCTCCTCGACCTTGCGACGGATGAGCCGCGCGTTGTCGACCGCGAGCGCCATCTGCCACGCCACGGCCATCAGCATCTGCCTGTCCTCGCGCGAGAACGGCAGATCGCCCAAGCGCGGCCCGAGCGAGATGACGCCGAGCAGCTCGTTCTTCGACGCGACGGGCAAAAGCAGCGCCGACTTCACGCGCCGCAGAGTGTCGCCCTCGCGCCGCCGCACGGGCCCCGTGGCGATCTCCTCCGACAGAAGCATACTCGCCCACGACTGCGGGTCGTCGAAGTTGACCACGAGCGGCAGAGGCGACTCGCGCAGGCGCCTGACGACGAAGGCGTCGCCCGGCAGATACAGGTCGTCGAACACCTCGCACGCGTTCTCGCCGCCCGCGTGCTGCGAAGAGGCGGCGCACGCGTAAGCGCCCGTCGCCGCGTCGCGCAGGAAGATGCTGACGTTCTCCGTCTGCAAGGCGTCGCGCGACTTCGTCGCGACGAGCGAAGTCATCTCGCGCATGTCGGTCATCAGGCGGAGCGCCTGCCCGAGGTCTGAGAGGATCTGCTGCGCGTTGTAGGCGCGCCGGAAGAAGCGGCGGTCGATGGCCGGCGCGATGACGCGGTGGTGGAGCTGCGAGGTCAGGTTCCAGACGACGACCGAGAAGACCCCGGCCACGACGCCGACGGCCAGCGTGTTCGTCGTCCCCGTGAAGCGGAGCATGTAGCGCAGGAAGAGGACGAGCGCGAGCCCGACGACGATGATTTCGAGCAAGACCGACCCCTGCGACGCGAACACGTAACGTATCCCGCGCCTGATGATGAGGCGGACGGGGATGACCTTGTGGCGGACGATGGCGTAGGCGAACGAGAGCGGGAAGAAGAGGAACGCGAGCGCGGCGCCCGCGCTCAGCCAGCGCAGCAGAGAGGCGTCGAGCCTTGAAGGCCCGTAGAAGTAGACGGCCATCAGGAGGAGCGTCGGCAGAAAACCTATCATGCAGCCCGCGACGACGACGCGCATCTTCCGGCGCGACTGACGGCCCGCGTGACGGTAGTTGAAAAGAAGCGACGCCACCCCGGCCGCGACGTAGAGCGCGAGCAGGACGGAGACGGCCGCGTTCGGCAACGCCAAGTCGGCCTCGCGCTCCTGAAAGCTCTCGGGCGCGAACGCCTGAAGGTACGTCATCGCCCCGACGACCGGCGCGAAGAAGAGGGCCTGCGGCACGTAGAGCATCACTTCGAGCCGCGGGAAGCGTTTGAGCAGGGGCGAGCGTTCGGGGAAGATGAGGAAGAAGTGGAAGAAGACGGCCGCGAAGAAGCACGAGACGACGCCCCCCAAGACCATCGCCCACAGCATCCACTCGGGCAGCCCTTCGAGCGTGTCCGGAAAACTCGGGACGAACATCCCGAACATCAGCGCGAGCAGCCAAGCCTGCTTGTCGCCGGGCCGGAGCAGAAAGACGGCGAGCCCGGTCGCGAGGAAGAAGGCGGGGATGACGACGGTCAGTAGCGTCAGAAACGTCTTCGTGAACGGCGGGACGGGCGCGGTCTGTAGACGGAACTCGCGCCTCTCCCCTCCGCGCAGGACGGTGACGCTGTAAGAGTGTCCGGGCGGGCGCCGCATCAGGTCGAAGACGGGGTGCGTCCCCCCGACGGGCTCGCCGTCGACGGCGACGACCTCGTCGCCGGAGTTTAAGGCGGCGGCCGGCCCGCCGGCGCTGACGGTCTCGACGCGGACGCGCCCGCCCGAGATGGAGGCGAGCCAGCCGGCGGTGCTCCGCCGCGTGGCGAACGTCTGGTAAGCGCCGCCCGCCGCGTAGGCGAACATCAGCGCGAAGAAAATCCCGCCGGCAATGAGACGCGCGCGACCAGACATCAACTGTGCCCCTGCGAAGCCTTCGGATGACACACGATGATGCCACAAATGTTCCCGGAATGAACACGGCGAGGGCCGCGGTGCGTGCGGAGGGGCGCGGCGGCGCGCGCGCGCTTGACAAAGGGCCGTCAATCCGTAGAATTTTCTTTCCGCGAGCGGGAGTAACTCAGCGGTAGAGTGCGACCTTGCCAAGGTCGAAGTCGCGGGTTCAAATCCCGTCTCCCGCTCCAAAACTTCGCGAGACGCGAGGCGGAAGGATGAAGGACAGCGG
>DASQDT010000040.1:0-4668 GCA_035634035.1 Pyrinomonadaceae bacterium
ATAAGGTTGGCCGTCCTTGAGACGGGATTGGGCGGGCGTCTCGACGCGACGACGGCCGCGGGCGCGCGCGTCCTCGCCATCACGCCCGTCGCGCTCGACCATCAGGAGCACCTCGGCCCGACCCTCTTGGACATCGCCGCCGAGAAGGCCGGCGCGATTCGCGCCGGGGTGACCGAGCGCGTCGTCGTCGCGCGGCAGACGCCGGAGGCCGAGCGCGTCATCCTCGCGCGCTGCGCCGAGTGCGATGTCGAGCCGCGGTTCGCGACGCGCGACATTAGGTTTGAAGGCGCGTGCGACGGGGGGCGCGCGCGCGTGACGCTGCGCACCGAGCGCGACCTCTATGACGGCGTCTGTCTCGCGCTGCGCGGACGCCATCAGGCCGAGAACGCCGCCGCGGCCGTCGCCGTCGCGGAAGTCCTCTCCGAGCGCGGCTACAAAATCTCGCGCGAGCACGTCACGCGCGGACTCGAACGCGCCGAGCACGCGGGCCGGCTCGAACTGATTGACGGCGAGCCGGCCGTTTTGCTCGACGGCGCGCACAACGAGGAGGGCGCGCTCGCGCTCGCCGCCTACCTCGCGGAACTCGGGCGCGCGCCCGTCACGCTCGTCTTCGGCGCGATGCGCGACAAGGACGTGGGCGCAATCCTCCGCGCGCTCGTCCCGTCGGCCGCGCGCCTGATTCTGACGCGGCCCGTCAACCCGCGCTCGGCCGCGCCCGAAGAGTTGATTTACGCTACACCGCCGCGCCACGATTTGAGTACAATCGCGCTCGCGCCGCGAGTCGCGGACGCACTCACGCTCGCGCGCACGCTGACGCCCCCGCGCGGCCTCGTCTGCGTGACCGGCTCGCTCTACCTCGTCGGCGAGGCGAAGGCGGCGATTGACGCGGCCGGCGCGCGCGGCGCGTGAGGCCGGGCGCGCGGGGAGGGAGATTTCGTCGATGAGCGAAGAGAAGAAGAAGCGCGGGCCGATGTTCAATCTGCTGGTCGTGGCGGGCGTCGGCGCGGCCGTCATCGTCCCGCTCGTCGCGCTCCTGCTCTGGCTCGGCATCCCGGCCTACCGCGAGACCATCGTGACGCGCAACGAGTCGGTCGCCTACCAGACCGTCAAGACCGTCGCCACGGCGCAGCAGGCTTACAAAGACCACCTCGGCCGCTACGCCACCTTCGACGAGCTCGTCGAGACGCAGCTCATCGAGCCCGTCTTCGCGGGCGAGCGGCCCGTGCTCGACGGCTACGCCTTCACGATGCGCGTCACGCCGCCGTCCGAGACCACGCCCGCGTTCTACAGCATCAACGCCGACCCCGAACAGCCCGACGGCTGGTTTCCCACGGGCCGCGCGCGCTTCTACTTCGACTCAGACATCAGCGGCGTGCGCTTCAACCGCGAGCGACAGGCCGGGCCGCGCGACCGCCCGCGCGAGTAAGCTTGCGAGGTGACGATGACGGACGACGAGACGCCCGAGGTGACGGGCCGCGAAGAGATTTTCAGCGGGCGCGTCTTTTCGGTCGCGCGCGAGACGGTGCGCGAGGGCGCGGTGACGTACGCGCGCGAGGTCGTCGAGCATCCGGGCGGCGCGGGCGTCGTCGCCGTCTTCGCGGGCGCGTCGGTCGCGCTCGTGCGTCAGTACAGACACCCGGCGCGGCGCTATCTTTTGGAGTTGCCGGCCGGGCGCATCGAGGCGGGCGAGAGCGCGCGCGAGTGCGCGGCGCGCGAGACCGAGGAGGAGTTGGGCGCGCGGGCCGGGCGTCTCGAACCGCTCGCCGAGTTCTACACGACGCCGGGTTTTTGCGCGGAGAAAATCTGGCTCTTCTTGGCGACCGAGCTGACCGAGACCCGTCAGGCGCTCGAAGAGGACGAGCTGGTCGAGGTCGTCCGCCTGCCCTTCGCGCGCGCGCTCGCGATGATTGACTCCGGCGAGATAGACGACGCCAAGACCGTCATCGGCCTCCTCCTCGCCGCCCGCCGCCTCGGCCTCGACACTCAACCTGAGATTTGAGATTTCAGATTTGAAATTTGTGATTTGAGATTTCAAGTCTGCCCTGCTTCGTGCGATGACGTTGCGAGTCGAATCGCGAACGACGACGGAGACCCCGGCGGCGACGGGCGTCGGGCCGCGCACGCCCGGCCCGCGGCCGCACACGACGGCCGACGTGCTGCGCACGCTCGTCGCGTGGCCGCTCGTCGCGCTCTACACCGTCTTGATGGGGTCGCTCTCGCTCGCGCTCTCGGTGTTCGACTCGGGCGGGCGTCTGCAACACCTGTGCGCGCGCACTTGGAGCCGGATGATCGTGCGCACGGCGCTACTCAGGGTGCGCGTCCACGGCGCGGAGCACCTGCGCGAGGGCGAAAGCTACGTCTTTCTCTCGACGCACCAGAGCTGGATTGACATCCCCGTCATGCTCGGCTACCTCCCGGCGCAGCTCCGCATCGCGGCCAAGCGCGAGGTCTTTAGCATCCCCTTCCTCGGCTGGCACATGCGACGCGGCGGCCACATCTCGATCAACCGCGACTCGACCGCCGAGGCCGTCGAGAGTTTGCGGCGCGCGGCCGGCGGCATCCGCGGCGGCGTCTCGGCCTTCATCTTCCCCGAGGGCACGCGCTCGCGCGACGGCTCGCTCCAGCCCTTCAAGAAGGGCGGCTTCAAGCTCGCGATGCAGTCAGGCGTGGCGGCCGTCCCCGTCGCCATCGTCGGCACGCGCCGCGTCTTGCCGCGCGACTCCTACGTCTTCCGCCCCGGCACGGTAGACCTCTACATCGACCCGCCCGTCCCCACCGTTAATCTTACCGACGAAGACCTCCCGCGCCTCATCGACGACGTGCGCCGCCCGATAGTGTCACACTTCTGATTGACCGTGCCGTGCGGCGGCCCTTACACTCCGTCTCTGTGAGCGCGCCCATCGAACCAACCTCCACGCAAAACTCTTACGACGACCTGCGGCCCGCGCCCGACCCCGACGACCCGCCGTGGGGCGCGGCCGCGGCCTTCCTGACGTGGGTCGCGAGTATGTTCGTCCTCGTCCTTCTGCCGCTCTCGGCGCTCGCCGGCTACCTCGCGTGGCGCGGGCGGCCCCTGACGCCCGCGGCCCTCGACGCCGCCATCAAGCATGACCCGCAGGCCATCCTCGCCTCGGTCGTCGCCAACATCCCGGCGCACCTCGTCATCGTCGCGCTCGTCTGGCTGCTCGTCACGGGCGCGGGCCGGCGTCCGTTCCGGCAGACGCTCGGCATGAGTTGGAGCAGTCGCTTCGGGTTTCTTGCGAGCGCGGGCTTCGCCGTCTTACTCCTCATCGTCGGCTTCATCCTCGTCGCCGTCTTGAAGGGCGGCAAGACCCCTTTCGACGAGATATTGGAGAGCTCGGCCGAGACGCGCTTCGTCGCCGTCTTCATGGCGACCTTCACCGCGCCGGTGGCCGAAGAGCTCGTCTACCGCGGCGTGCTCTACCCGGCCGTCCGCCGCGCGACGAACACGGCCTTCGCCGTCACCCTCGTCTCCGCGCTCTTCGCCTTCGTGCACGTCCAGCAGTACTACAACCACCCCGGCGTCATCGCCGCCATCGCCACGCTCTCCCTGTCGCTGACGGCCGTGCGCGCGGCGACCGGGCGGCTCCTCCCCTGCATCGTCATCCACGCCGTCTTCAACGGCCTGCAATGCGTCCTCCTCGTCTACGAATACTTTAACCCCGTCGTGCCCCCGCCCGTCGAGCCGCAGACGCCCGTGACGGGCCTCGTCGTCGCGCACCTCGCGCCGCTTCTCTCGTCCGGCGCTTTCGGCGCGCCGCTCTGCTGAGAGCCTTATGGCCTACGAGGTCGTGGTCGTCGGCGGCGGCATCGGCGGGCTGACGGCGGCCGCGCTGCTGGCCGCGCGCGGCGTCTCGGTCTGCCTGCTCGAACGCGAGCCGCGCGTCGGCGGCTGCGCGGCGACGATCGAGCACGGCGGTTTCACGTTCGAGCCGGGCGCGGGGCTCTACGCCTGCTGGCAGCCCGGCGACGTTCACGAGCGGGTCTTTCATGAACTGCCCGCGAGCGCGCCCGAAGTGCGGCGGGTCGCGCCGCCTTACGTCGTCCGCCTGCCCGACGGGCGCGACGTGCGCGTCGGGCTCGACGGCGGCGAGCACTTCGCGGAGCTGCGCGCGGCCTTCCCCGAGTGCGCCGACGCGGCCGAGCGCTTCTACCTCGAAGCCGCGCAGGTCGGCGACGCCCTCACGCGCGCCGCGCGCCGCTTCCCTTCCCTGCCGACGACCTCGCGCCTCGAACGCCTGCGCCTCATCGCCTCCGAGCCGCGCCTCGCGCCCCTCATCCTCGCGCGCGCCGCTCACACGGCCGCCCGACACCTCGCCGACACTTCGACCCGCTTCCGACGCTTCGTGGACGCGCAGCTCCAAATCTTCGCGCAGGTTCCGAGCGAGCGTTGCTCGTACCTCTACGCGGCCGTCGCGCTCTCGCAGCCCTTGCGCGGGATGTACGCGATGCGCGGCGGGGGCGCGTCGCTCGCCGCCGCGCTCGCCGAGTCAATCGAACTGAGCGGCGGCACGGTTCGCACGAACGCGACGGCGCTTCGTCTCACCCACGACGCGGCGGGCCGCGCGCGCGGCGTCGAGCTTCTGAGCGGGGAGAGCGTCGAGGCAACACGCGCCGTCGTCAGCAACCTGACCGTCTGGGACACCT
>DASQDT010000041.1:0-22614 GCA_035634035.1 Pyrinomonadaceae bacterium
CGGCGAGGATCAGGTAGCCGACGGCGAGCACGACACCGAGCTTGATGAGCATGATGGCGATGGAAATGATCGCCCCGATGCCGGTGAGCACGATGCCGGCGGCCGTCAGGACGAGCGGCACGCCGACGACGAGGACGAACAGCCCCAGAAGAATCATGCCGACGATGCGAACCACGTCTTTTGCTTCTTTCATCTCTTTCACCTCACAAAAACCTTACGGACGATTGCGGCCCGCCGCTCGCTCGTCTCTTTTCGGTCGAGGCCCGAGGGGCGGCGGCACGTCTCACTATACGCAGAACCTGCTGGGTGCGTTCCGTCCAAGATTCTACGCCCGCTGTCAAGTTTTCGCCCGCGCGCGGGGCTCTGGCGGGCGCACGCGCGGCCCGAAGTTTATGCTAATCTCGTCCGCGTAAAGCCCCCGCCAAAGTACGCAAGCGAACGCCCCAGAGGATTGCCGACAGATGTCGCGCCGCACCACCGAGAGACTGTTCGACGAGCCGTCCGAAGAAGCGGACGACGCGCCCGGCACGGACGCGCCGCTCGCCGAGCGGATGCGCCCGCGCGACCTCGCCGAGTTCGTCGGGCAGCAGCAGCTCATCGGCGAGGGGCGCGTCCTGCGCAGGCTCCTCGAAGGCGAGGGCGCGCTCCCGTCGCTCATCCTGTGGGGCGGCCCCGGCACGGGCAAGACGACGCTCGCGCGCCTGCTCGCGCGAAAGTCTAACGCGCACTTCGTGCAGCTCTCGGCCGTCTTTTCGGGGGTGAAGGACTTGCGCGCGGCCATCGCGGAGGCGCGCGAGATGCGCCGTCGCGGCCGACGCACGATCCTCTTCGTCGACGAGATACACCGCTTCAACAAGGCGCAGCAGGACGCGCTGCTGCCCGCGGTCGAGGACGGCACGGTGACGCTCATCGGCGCGACGACCGAGAACCCCTCGTTCGAGGTCATCGGCGCTCTGCTCTCGCGCAGCCGGGTGATGACCCTCCAGCCGCTCGGCGAAGACGACGTCAGTCAAATCCTCCGACGCGCCCTCTCGGACGAGGAGCGAGGGCTCGCCTCCCTGCGCCCGCAAGTCTCCGACGAGTTGATAGCGCGTCTCTCAAGAGCTTCGGGCGGCGACGCGCGCGTCGCGCTCGCCGCGCTCGAAGCGGCCGTCGAGGCGACCGCGCCCGAAGAGGACGGCGCGCGCCGCGTCACGGAGGACACGATTGCCGAGTCTCTGGGGCGCGCGCGCTACGCCTACGACAAGGGCGGCGAGGAGCACTACAACTTGGCGTCCGCCCTCATCAAGTCCCTGCGCAACTCGGACGTGAACGCCGGCCTCTACTGGCTCGCGCGACTCATCGAGGGCGGCGCAGACCCCGTCTTCATCGCGCGCCGCCTCTGCATCCTCGCCTCCGAGGACGTGGGGCTGGCCGACCCGCAGGCCATCGTCCAAGCGGCGGCGGCCGCGCAAATCACGGAGCTCATCGGGCTGCCCGAGGCGCTCTACCCCCTGTCGCAGGCGACGATCTATCTGGCGCGCGCGCCGAAGTCGAACGCCGTCAAGCGCGCCTACATGGCGGCGGCCGAGGACGCCTCCGAGACCTCGCGCGAGCCCGTGCCGCTGCACTTGAGAAACGCCGTGACGCCTCTGATGAAGCGCGTCGGCTACGGCGGCGGCTACCGCTACGTCCACGACGACCCGGGCGCGCGCCGTGAGATGCGCTGCCTGCCCGAAGCCTTGCGGGGCCGGGAATACTGGAAAGAAGACGGCCCGGAGTCCGGCGTCGAGAGTCCCGACTCGGAAGCGCGCGAACAATCACCTCCCGAACAGAACGAGAAGAAAGCAAAGACCTCCGCGCGGAGCCGCAAGTCGAAGTGACGCCGCGAAGGTCTCTCTACCGAATACCGAATACTGTCTACCGACCACTTGTTTTATGACCACGAGCAGGACGGAAAAAGAGCTGGCCTATCTGCACGACCTCTACGTCGCGCCGGACTGGGGCGAGCGTTTCGCGGAGCTGGTTGACGAGCACGTAACGCTTCCCAAGCGCGGGCGCGCGCTCTACGTCGCGGCCGGGACGGGCGGGCACGCCCTCGCCCTCAAGGAGCGCGCCGGGCAGGACTTCTCGCTCGTCTGCGTGGACGAGAGCGAGGAGCGTCTGGAGTTGGCGCGCGCGAAGGCCGACGCCGTCAAGGCTTCGGTGGGGACGGAGTTTCGCCGCGCGCAGTTGGAGGAGCTGCCGTTCGCTGACGGCGAGTTCGACTTGGTCGTCGGAGACGCGTCGCTGGTCGCGCCGGAGCGGCTGCCGGAAATGCTCGGCGAGATGGTGCGCGTCGCGGCGCAGGGCGGGCGCGTCGCGCTCAACGTGACGACCGCGTCGAGCTTCGGCGAGTTCTTCTCGGTCTACTGGGAGGCGCTCGCCAACACGGGCTTCGTCGAGCAGGCCACCGCCGTCGGCGCGCTCATCGACGCGCTGCCGACCGTCTCCGACGTCGAGCGGCTCGCCGCGGCCGAGCCGCTCGACGACGTGAAGTCGTGGACGGCGAAGGAGGAGTTCGACTTCGCCTCGGGCGGCGAGTTTCTGAGCGCCCCGCTGGTCAGAGAGTTTCTGCTCTCGGGCTGGCTCGACGGCCTGCCGGGCGCGGGCGCGCGCGAGCAGGTTCTGGCCGAGGTCGAGCGCATCATCGACGAGGAGCGGCAGGACATGGAGTTCGCCCTCTCGATCAAGGCCACGCTCGTCGTCGGCAGCAAGAGCGACTAGAAGAGGTAAGAAGGTAAAAGTAAGAAGGCGGAAGGATGAGAGCCCGCGTGAGCCCTCGTCCTCCCGCCTTTTACCTTTGCACTTCCGCCTTCTTCAGCGCCGGTCGCCCGGGGCGACGCGTTCGGCCGAGACGTCGTCGGCGCGCGTGCGCGCGGCGGCGGCGTCGCCCGAGGCGAGCTGTTCGCGCCGGGCCGGGTCGAGCTCGGCGTCGTCCTCGCCGTCGGTGACGCCCTTCTTGAACTCGCGGATGCTCTTGCCCATGCCGCGCGCGAGCTGCGGCAGGCGCGTGCTGCCGAAGAGCAGCAGGAGGATGACGAGGATGATGATGAGCTCCTGCATCCCGAGCCCGGCTATCATTGCAAACATTTGGAGTGCCCTCGGAGTCGTCTCACGGTCGGCCCGCCGCCCTCAGCTCTCGCCGTTGTCCGACTCGTAGAAGAGATACTTGCGCCACGTCCGGTCGGCCCGGCCCAGATAGCGCATGATCTGGCGGTTGACGTGGAGCGAAAAGCCGCGCGGCCTGCGGACGAGGTGCATCTGCGCCTCCTCGGGCGTGCGGCTGCCCTTGCGGTGGTTGCACTTCTTGCAGCAGGCGACCAAGTTGTCCCACGTCGACTCGCCCCCGCGCGAGCGCGGCAGCACGTGGTCGAGCGTCAGCTCCGAGGCCGGGAGCGAGCGCCCGCAGTACTGGCACGTCGAGTGGTCGCGCAGGAGGATGTTCTTGCGCGAGAGCGTGCGGTTCTTGAACGGGATGTGGATGTACTCGGTCAGACGGATGACCGACGGCGCGCGCATCGTGATTTTGGCGGAGTGGAGCATATGGCCGTTGTGCTCCTCCATCCGCGCCACGCCCTTGAAAATCATGACGACGGCGCGGCGCTCGCTGCACACGTTAATCGGCTCGAAAGAGGCGTTCAGGACTAAAACACGTCCGCTCATTCTGGCGAGATTGTACGGGAGCGTAAAGAAGGGTGTCAAAAACAATTTCCCCGCGGCGGCGCGCCGCGGAGGCCCGCGCGACGCGCGCCGCGAGGGCCGGCGCGGACGTCGAACCCGTTTGTTTACACGGATTCCTCGCCCTTGACAGCCGAGACGCACGGCACTTAAAGTCTGCCGTCAGCTCGCTTTCAGACGCCCTCTCGGGCGAGGGCCGCGGAGACTCCGTCGGGGAGTTTCCGACGCCCTCCCGCTTGCAGACAGTTTCCAGCAGTCAGTCTTCCGCGACCCTCACTGCCGCCCCTGTAGAAGGAATTCGAGATGTCCCGAACTCGCTCAAGACTCACAAAGCTCCTCCTCTTCGCCGCGGCCCTCGGCGCGTCTCAACTCGCGACTCTCGCGCAGCCGACGAGACGGCCGCCGCCCATCCCGCGCGCGACGCCCAAGACGCCCGCGCCCGGCGACGCCGACTCCCCCGAGGCCGCGGCGAGGGCCGAGGCCGCCTTCATGGAGGCCGAGCGCCTGCGCGTCGCCGCCACGCCCCAGTCTCTGCGCGAGGCCGCCGCCAAGTACCGCGAGGCCCTGCTGCTCTTCCGCGGGCTGAAGGACGCGGCGCGCGAGGCCCGCGTGCTGTTCCACGCGGCCAGCGTCTCGAACGATTTGGGCGAGACCGACGAGGCGCTCGAACTCTACAAACAATCAATCGCGGCGCAAGCGTCGGCCGGCGACGACGAGGCTCTGGCCGAGTCGAACCACGGCGTCGGGATGATCTACTACGCGCGCGCCGACTACGCCAGCGCGCGCCCCTTTCTGGAAGAGGCGTTCAAGGTCTGGTCGCGGACGGGCAACAGCCTGAGCCGCTCGCGCGCGCAGACGCACCTCGGCCTCGTCTACTTGCAGCTCGGCGAGAAGGGGCGCGCCCGCCCGCTGTTCGAGCAGGCGCTCTTCGGCAAGCTCGCGCACGGGAAGGACACGGCCTTGAAGCTCTACAACATCGCCGTCGTCTATCACAACCTCGGCGACTACGACGAGGCGCTTGAGTTTTATCAGGAGGCGCGCCGCGCGTGGGCGTTCGGGGCGGCCGAGGTCGAGCAGGCACGCGTGCTGACGAACATCGGCGCGGTCTACGCCGCGCTCGGCCGGGACAAAGAGGCGCGCGCCGCTTACAACGAGGCGCTCCCGCTCTGGCGCAAGGCCGGCGACCGCAGCGGCGAGGCGTCGGCGCTGAGCGGGCTCGGCGGCGTCGCGCGCGACGGCGGTTTGACGGACGACGCCGTCAGCCTCTTCAGCCGCGCGCTCGTCATCCACCGCGAGACGGGCGAGCGCGCCGCGGAGGCCCACGACCTTCACCAGCTCATGTCGCTCTGGAACACGTCGGGCAAGCCGGGCGTCGCCGTCTTCTACGGCAAGCAGGCCGTCAACGTCTATCAGGCCATCCGCGCCGACCTCAAGAGCCTCGACCGCGAGACGCAGAAGAAGTACCTGAGCACCAAAGAGGAGACCTACCGCGCGCTCGTCAACCTCCTCATCGAGCAGGGACGCCTGCCCGAGGCGCAGCAGGTTCTGCGGATGCTCAAGGAGGAGGAGTACTTCGCCTACGTCAGGCGCGACGCGGGCGAGATTCAGGCGCTCGCGGCCAGCGCCGACCTGCGCCCGAGAGAGCGCGCCGCGCTCGACGCTTACGCGAAGATCGCCGAGCCGATCAACCGCATCGGCGCGCGCTTCGCCGCACTCGACGCGCGCCGCGCGAGCCTCCTCAGGCAGAGCAAAGAACTCGACGCGGGCGAGCAGGCGGAGTACGACTCGCTGTCGCGGCAGCTCGACGCCGCCAACATCGCCTTCGACGCGTTCGTCCGCGTCGGGCTCGCGAAGGAGCTGCCCGAGCCGACGCTCAAGACCATCGAGGAGAACCGCGGCTTGCAGGCCGACTTGGAGCGTTGGGGCGAGGGCGTCGTCTCGCTCCACACCATCGTCGGGCGAGACCGCTACCGCGTCATCCTGACGACGCCGAAGACGCAGACCGACGGCAAGCACGAGACGCCGGCCGCGGCGCTCAACAAAAAGGTGCTCGAATTCCGCGAGCTGGTCGAGCACAAGTGCGCCTGCTACGACCCGCGCCCGCTCGGCGCGGAGCTTTACAGGATTCTCGTCAAGCCCGTCGAGAAGAACCTCGCCGAGGCGCGCGCGCGCACGCTCGTCTGGTCGCTCGACGGCGTGCTCCGCTACCTGCCCGTGGGCGCGCTCTACGACGAGGAGCGCGGGCAGTACCTCGCCGAGCGCTACGAGAACGTCGTCATCACTCTGGCGAGCCGGACGCGCCTGTCCGAACCCGTCAAACCCGAGTGGCGCGCGCTCGCCCTCGGCGTCTCCCAGAAGTATCAGGACTTGCCCGCCCTCTCGGCCGTCCCGGACGAGCTGCGGGCCGTCGCGCGCGTCGCCGAGCGCGCGGCGGCTTCGGGCCCCGCGTCCGCACTTCCGCCCGCGCGTCTGCTGCTCGACGGCGACTTCACGGTCGACGAGTTCGAGAGGTCGCTCGGCGGCTACCCGCTCGTCCACATCGCCAGCCACTTCAGCTTCCGGCCGGGCGACCTCACGCGGTCGTTCCTCCTGCTCGGCGGGGGCGACGTGCGCGAGCTTTCGCTCGACGAGGTGAAGAACAACTCCCGCCTCAACTTCGCGGGCGTCGAGCTGCTCACGCTCTCGGCGTGCAACACGGCGACGGGGCTCGACGCCGACGGCTCGGAGGTCGAGAGCTTCGGCGCGCTCGCCCAACAGCGCGGCGCGAAGGCCGTGATGGCGACGCTCTGGCCGGTGGCCGACGCGAGCACGCGCCTTTTCATGGAGCACTTCTACGAGTCGCGCGCCGCCGGGCCCGGCCGCACGAAGGCCGCCGCGATGCGCGCCGCGCAGATGGCCCTGCTGCGCGGCGAGGTGCGGCCGCCGCCCGGCGACCTCCGGCGCAGGGACGTCACCAGCCCGGAGACCAACCGCAGGGCGCACTGGAAGCGTTACGAGGCGGCCGACGCCCCGCCCTTCTCTCACCCCTTCTTCTGGGCCCCCTTCATACTCATCGGCAACTGGCGCTAGACGGCGCGGAGGCTTGGTTTGGAGCTGACGGAACTGCTGAAGCTGTCAGGGATAGTGATCGTCGTCGCGGGGCTCGCCCTGCGCCTGCGGCCGACGCTCGTCGTCGTGACGGCCGGCGTCGTGACGGGGCTCGTCGCCGGCCTCCCGCTGCTCTCCAGCGAGGGGTTCGTGCGCGGCGTGCCCTACCTGACGCGCGAGGGTCAGGAGGGCATCGTCAATATGCTCGGCCGCGCGTTCGCCGAGAACCGTCTGATGACGCTCTTCATCATCACGCTCCCGGCCGTCGGGCTCGCCGAGCGTTACGGGTTGCAGGAGCAGTCGGCGCGGCTCATCCGCCGCATCTCGGCGGCGACGGTCGGCCGCCTCCTCGTCGTCTACCAACTCTTCCGCGTCGCGATGGGCGCTCTGGGCATCCGCCTGCTCGGCCACCCGGCCTTCGTCCGCCCGCTCGTCTTCCCGATGTCGCTCGGCGCGGCCGAGGCCGAGGCCGGCGTCAACGACGTCGAGAGTCTGCCCGTCCGGGAGGTCGAGCGCATCAAGGCGGCCGACGCCGCGGCCGAGAACTACGGCAACTTCTACGGCCAGAACCTCTCGCCCGTGCAGGCCGGGGTGCTGCTCGTCTACACGACGATGAAGGGGCTCGGGTATGAGGTGAGCCTCTGGCGGCTCGTCCTCTTCACGCTGCCCGTCGTCCTCTACTCGGTCGTCCTCGGCGCTCTGCAATTCCACCTGCTCGACCGCGCGCAGCGTCGCGCGCTGCGCAAGATACGGGAGGGCGCGCGGGGGTGACGACGATTCTCGAACGCGTGTTCAGCCTCGACGCGGTCTACCTGCTGACGGGGCTCGTGCTCTGGGTCTTCGCGTGGCTCAACTTCCGCGACCGGCGGCGCGGCGGCGCGCTCTTCTGGTTCACGCTCGGCCTCGTCTTCATGACGGGGGGCCTGCTGCCCCACTGGCTGACGGGTATGCTCGTGCTTTTGTTGGTTGTGCTCGACGGCGCGGGGCGCGTCGGCCACCGCGGCGCGTCAGAGGAGACGACGAAGACGGGTCAGGCCGAGCCGAAGGGGCGCGCGCCGGGGAACAAGATTTTCCTCCCGGTGCTTCTCATCCCGGCCGTCACCTTCGCGCTCGCGCTCGTCTTCCGCGCGGTCGGCGCGGACGCGAACCGCGGCGCGCTCGTCGGGCTCGGTCTGGGCGGCGTGGTGGCGATGCTGGCCGGGGTGTGGCTGACGCGCGGGACGGTGGGCGAGGCTCTCAGCGAGGGACGCAGGCTCAACGACTCGATGGGTGCGGTCATCATCCTGCCGCAGCTGCTCGCCTCGCTCGGCATCATCTTCACGGCGAGCAAGGTGGGCGACCTCGTCGCCGCCGGCATTCAGCAGATAATTCCGGGCGAGAACCTTTTTCTGCTCGTCGCGGCGAACTGTCTCGGCATGACGCTGTTCACGATGGTGATGGGCAACTCGTTCGCGGCCTTCCCGGTCATCGCGGCCGGCGTGCTCGTCCCGCTCATCCTGAGGCCCTTCGGCGTCGACCCGGCGATGGCCGCCATCCTCACCCTGACGGCCGGCTCGACGGGCACGCTGATGACGCCGATGGCCGCCAACTTCAACATCGTCCCGACGGCGCTGCTCAACATGCGCGACCAGTACGGCGTCATCAAGTTCCAAGCGCCCTTCGCCGTCGCCATCTGGCTGCTCCACGTCCTGACGATGTGGGCGCTGATTCGTCTACTCTAAACTTACTTCAACTCGCGGAAGCGGTCGGTCGCTTCGACTAAGGCGCTGACGATGCCGGGCTCGGTGGCGGAGTGTCCGGCGTCGGGGATGATGCGCAGCTCGGCCTCGGGCCACGCGCGGTGCAGCTCCCAAGCGCTCATCGCCGGGCAGACCACGTCGTAGCGGCCCTGCACGATGACGGCCGGGATGTCGCGAATCTTCCCGACCTGCTCGATGAGGTGGTTGTCCGTCTCGAAGAAGGCGTTGTTCATGAAGTAGTGACACTCGATGCGCGCGAGCGAGAGCGCCATGTGCGCCTCGCCGAAGTGCTCGATGAGGCGCGGGTCGGGGTAGAGCTTCGACGTGCTCCCCTCCCACACGCTCCACGCGCGCGCCGCTTCGAGCCTGACGGCCTCGTCGTCGCTCGTCAGGCGGCGGTGATACGCCGTCAGAAAGTCGCCGCGCTCCGCTTCCGGAATCACCTTCACGTACTCCTCCCACACGTCGGGGAAGATGGCGCTCGCGCCCTCCTGATAGAACCAGCGAATCTCCTTCGGCCGGCACAAGAATATTCCGCGGAGCACGAGCGCGCGAGCGCGCGACGGGTGCGTCTGCGCGTAGGCGAGCGAAAGCGTGCTCCCCCACGAGCCGCCGAAGACGAGCCAGCGCTCGACGCCGAGGTGCTCGCGAAGCTTTTCGATGTCTTCGACCAAGTGCCACGTCGTGTTCTCTTCGAGGCTCGCGTGCGGCGTCGAGCGGCCCGAGCCGCGCTGGTCGAAGAGGACGACGCGGTAGGCCGAGGGGTCGAAGAAGCGCCGGTAGTCGGGGATGATGCCGCCGCCGGGGCCGCCGTGCAGGAAGACGGCGGGCGTGCCGTCGGGGTTCCCGCACTGCTCGTAGTAGATTTCGTGGACGGGCGAGACGCGCAGCGTCCCCTGATCGTAGGGCTCAATCGGCGGGTAGAAGGTTCTCATGCGCGCAATGATACCGAAGCTCGCCTTCAGGCGCGAGCGACTGTCACGACGAGCACCTCGCGCGCGCCCGCGGCGAGGAGGACTGAGGCGCACGCCGAGACGGTCGCGCCCGTCGTCAGCACGTCGTCGACAAGTAAGATACTTTCACCGGCGACGAGGCGCGGGCGCGCGACGGCGAACACGCCCGCGACCGACTCGCGACGGCCGCGCGAGTCCATGCCGGCGCGGTGTCGCGCCGAGTGTGCGACGCGGACGAGACTCCCTTCGTCGAGCGGCAGACGCGTGCGGGCCGAGACGGCGCGGGCCAGCACGGCCGCCTGATTGAAGCCGCGCTCGCGCTCGCGCGTGGGGTGGAGCGGGACGGGCAGGACGCGCGACGCGCGCGCGAGCGGCTGGCGCGCGCAGGTCTCCGCGAGCAGTTCCGCGAGGCGTCGGCCGGCGTGCGGCTCGCGCTTCAGTCCGAGCACGGCCGCGCGCAGGGCGCCCTCGTACGCGCCGCACGCGCGGGCGGCCGTGAACTCTTCGGCGTCGCACCGGCCGCAGCGCACGGACTCTTTCCAATCCCCGACAAGATCGGTCGGCGCGGTCGCGCCGCACTTTCGGCAGAGCGCGTCGCGCGCCGTAAAAATCCGCGTCTCAGACCAGCAGCGCGCACACGCCGGGAAGTCCGCGCGCCTCTCGACCGGACGCGCGCCGCACGCCGCGCACCCGGCCGGGTAAAGGAGCGCGAGCGCCGCGTCGCAGGCCGCGTCGAGCGCGCGTGTCACACGAAATTCAAAATTCAAATCTGAAATCTCGGATTCGGAACCGCGGGTTCATGGGTCGACTGAGTTTCGGCCGGGCGGGCGTGGGAGGGAGGATAAACTAAAAGCCCCGCGGCGCGGAAGGTCGCCGCGCCGCGGGGCCGTGTGTTTTTGATGAGGGCCTCGCTAATCCTCGTCTTCGTTGAGCAGGCCGCGCTCCTGCTTGTCCTGACAGCTCAGGCAGTAGCGCGCCCACGGGACGGCGTTCAGGCGCTTCTCCTGCACGGGCTCGCCGCAGTTGACGCACTCGCCGTAGCCGCCCGACTCGACCCGCGCCAGCGCCTCGTCGATCAGCTGCAAAAGCTTCCGGTCGTTCGCCGACATCGAGATCAGAAGCTCTTTCGTGTAGGCGTTGGCCGCCATGTCGGCCGGGTCTTGCGTGGCTTCGAGGTCGCGCTCGCGGCTCGACATCTCGGCCTCCGTCACCTGACTGAACAGAGACTCGCGCCTCTCCAGCAGGCGGTCGCGGTACGATTTCACTTTTCGCTTATCCATTATTTCCGCTCCTTAAACCCCTTGACGAATATAAAGCCGTTACGCGGCCGTCCCGGTCACTTCTGGTACGGCAGCCCGCGCGTGATGGTGTAGGCGCGGTAGAGCTGCTCGACCAGAACGAGGCGCGCCATCTCGTGCGTGAGCGTCAGGCTTGAGAGCGACCAGCGGATGTCGGCCCGCCGCCTGACTCCTTCGGCGACGCCGAGGTGGCCGCCGACGACGAAGGCCGCCTCCTTGACCGCGCCCGCCTGCCAGCGCTCGACCTCGCGCGCGAGGCCCACCGAGTCCCACTGCCGCCCCCCGATGTCGAGCAGAACCGTCAGGGCATCAGATGCCAAAGACCCCAAGATTCGTTTGCCCTCCTCTTCGAGGACGGCGCGCTCATCGCCCGCGCCCGACTCGCGCAGCTCCACCACCTCGCAGCGCGCGAACCGCTGAAGCCTTTTCAAATAATCCTCGACGAGCGCCCGCAGGTGCTCGTTGCGCGTCTTCCCGACCCAGATGAGGCGCAAACGCATCGCCCGTCAGCCGTCAGCCGGCCGGCGACTCGCGTCCGACGCCCGGCCGCCCTTCTCGTCCCTCCGCAGCCGCTCGTAGAGGTTCTTCCGGCTGATGCCGAGCAGGCGCGCCGCCTCCGACTTGTTGCCGCCCGCGGCCGCGAGCGTCTCTCGGATGTACTCGGCTTCGAGCTCGGCCAGCGTCGGGCGGCCCGCCGCCCTCGACTTCGCGCGCGCCGCCGCGCGCACAGACTCCGGCAGCGCCTCGGCCCCGACGCGCGGCCCTTCGGAAACAATCACCGCGCGCTCGACCACGTTCGCCAGCTCGCGCACGTTCCCCGGCCACTCGTAGGCCGCGAGCACGGCCGACGCGTCGCGCTCGAACGAGGCCGCGCGCCGCCCGTGCTTGGCCGCGTAGAGCGCGAGAAACTGCTCGGCCAAAAGGCCCACGTCCTCGCGCCGCTCGCGCAGGGGCGGGACGTGTATCCGCACGACGTTCAGGCGGTAGAACAAATCCTCGCGGAACGCGCGCCGCCTGACGGCCTCGTCCAGATCGACGTTCGTCAGCGCCAGAAGCCGCGCGTCGACCTTCACCGTCCGCCGCCCGCCCAGACGCTCGAACTCGCGCCGCTCGATGACGCGCAGGAGTTTCGCCTGCGCGTCGGTCGTCAGGTGCGCGATTTCGTCGAGGACGAGCGTGCCCTTGTGCGCCGCTTCGAGCCTGCCGGGCTTGGCCTGCGTCGCGCCCGTGAACGCGCCGCGCTCGAAGCCGAACAGCTCGGCCTCGATCAAGTCGCGCGGGAGCGAGGCGCAGTCGATCTTGACGAGCTCGCGGGCGGCGCGTCCGGAACGCGCGTGGATGTGACGCGCGAGGGCGTCCTTGCCCGCGCCCGACTCGCCCGTGACGAGGACGTTGGCGTCGGTGGCGGCCACCCTCTCGGCCAGCCGCACGGCCTCGCGCATGGCGCTTGATGCGGCGACCAACTCGCTCAACTCTGCTCTCTCAAAGAACTCGCCCCGCCGCCCGCCGCCGCGTCGCCGCCGGTGATTTCGGGCGGGAGCGCGACGCGCTCGGCGTCGCGCCACAGGCGTTCGAGGTCGTAGAAGCGCCGCGCCTTCTCCTCGAAGACGTGGACGACGAAGTCGCCGTAATCGACCAGCACCCACTCGGCCGAAGCATACCCTTCGACGCGCGCCGGGCGCGTCCCCATCTTCTTCAGGCGCTCGACTATCTCGTCGGCGATGGCCTGCACCTGACGGACGTTCGTCGCGCTCGTGATGAGGAAGAAGTCCGTGAAGCTGGCGATGGCGCGCAGGTCGAGCGCCACGGGGTCGAGCGCCTTCTTGTCGGACGCCGCTTCGAGCGCCGTCACCATGCGCTCGTCGAGCCCGCCGCGCGGCTCCGCGCCCCCGCCGCCCTCGGCCGCGGCGACTTCCGCCTCGCCCTCCGCGCCTTCAGCCGCGCGCTTCTTCGCGGCCCTCTTCTTCGTCCCCGTCGTCGGTGAGTTCTCTTTCATGCACTCCCCTGTAAAGGTCGTATTTGCGTATGTAGTCGGCGACCGCGTCCGGCACGAGCCCTTCGAGCTCCGCCTCCGCGCCCGACTCTTCGAGCAGCTCTCTTATCTTTGTCGCCGAGATGTCCATCTCGACGGCGTCGCTCAAAAATATCTTCGCCCCCTCGCCCTTGAGCTCGTCACCGACACGGCCCGCGTCCGACCCGCGCACGTCGACGATTCTCGCGCGCACCTCGTCCGTGACGTGCCCCGTCGTCAGCCCGTAGCCGGGCCGCGTGACGACGATGTGATCCGTGAGCGCCAAGACGCGCTCCCACTCGCGCCAAGTCTTTATCTCCGTCCAAGAGTCCGCGCCCATGACGAAGAACAGGCGTGAGTCGCGCCCGCGCTCCTCGACGAAGCGCGCGAGCGTCTCGACCGTGTAGGGACGCTCCGGCGCGTCGAGCTCGACGGACGAGACGCGGAAGCCCGGCTCCCGTTGCGTGGCGAGCGCGAGCATCGCGTGGCGGTGGAGCGCGGCCGTCACGCGCCGCCCGCGCTTGTGCGGCGCGACGTGGGCCGGGATGAAAAGAACTTCGTCGAGCGCGAACAGTTCGGCGAGCCTGCGCGCGACGCTCAGGTGGCCTTCGTGGACGGGGTCGAAGCTCCCGCCGTAGAGGGCGACGCGCACGTTCGGCTTCCCTGCCATCCTCAAACGCCGCCCTAACCCGCCGCGCGCGCCGCGTCGTCCGACAGTTCGACGCGGCGGCCCGCCTCGGCCTGCAACTCTTCGAGCCTGCGCCCGACCGCCATGACAAGCTCGCGGACGCCCGCCCGCGTCGCGGCCGAGATGGCGTGAAACTCGCGTCCGTCTTGCCGCGCGCGCTCGCGCAAGGCTTCGAGGCGCGCGGGCTCGTCGAGCGCGTCGAGCTTCGTCGCGACGACCATCTGCGGGCGCTCCGCCAGCCTCTCGTCGTAGGCGCGGAGCTCGCGGTTAATCGTCTCGTAGTCCTCGACGGGGTCGCGGCCCGCGACCGACGACACGTCGACCAGATGGAGAAGAAGCTTCGTCCGCTCGACGTGGCGCAGGAAGCGGTCGCCCAAGCCCGCGCCCTCGTGCGCGCCCTCGATGAGGCCGGGGATGTCGGCGACGACGAACGTCTTGAAGTCGCCGAGGTCTACGACGCCGAGGTGCGGCTCCAAAGTCGTGAAAGGGTAATCGGCCACCTTCGGCTTCGCCGCCGAGACCGTAGAGATGAGCGTCGACTTCCCGGCGTTCGGGAAGCCGACGAGCGCCACGTCGGCGAGCAACTTCAGTTCGAGTTGCAGCTCGCGCTCCTCGCCGGGGCTGCCATCCTGATGGTAGCGCGGCGCGCGGTTGGTCGATGAGGCGAAGTGCGCGTTGCCGAAGCCGCCGCGCCCGCCTTTGGCGGCGAGCCAGCGCCGCCCGTCCTCGGCCAAGTCGCAGAAGAGGTCGCCGGTCTCCACGTCGAAGACCTGCGTGCCGACGGGGACGCGCACGACGACATCCCCGCCCTCGCGGCCCGAGCGGTTCGAGCCCTCGCCGTGTCGCCCGCGCTCGGCCGTGTGCTCGGGGTTGTAGCGGAGGTGGAGCAGAGTGTTCAGAGACGCGTCGGCCACGAGCCACACGTCGCCGCCGCGCCCGCCGTCGCCGCCCGAGGGGCCGCCGCGCGGCACGAACTTCTCGCGGCGGAAGGCCGTGACGCCGTTTCCGCCGCCGCCGCCGCGCACGCGAATCTTGACTTGGTCGATGAACACGTTGTCAGCCCGAAAATAGGAGTGACGCCCCCGCCTCAAGTGCAGCACTCGGCGGGGGCGTCACGAATGAAGCGTCGAAGCTTTCAAAGTTACGCGGCGGGCGGCGTCGCCTCCGGTGCGTTCGGCGCGGGCGCGGCCGCGAGCGGGGCGTCGGCCGGGTAGACGCTGATGAACTTGCCGCGCCGGCCCTTGTCCTCGAACTTGACGACGCCGTCGACGAGCGCGAACAGCGTGTCGTCCTTGCCGCGGCCGACGTTCTTGCCCGGCTTCCACTTCGTGCCGCGCTGGCGCGCGAGGATGTTGCCGCCGAGCACGCTCTCGCCGCCGAACTTCTTCAGGCCCAGACGTTGCGAGTGCGAGTCGCGGCCGTTGCGCGAACTGCCTACACCTTTTTTGTGTGCCATCTTAAAACTCCGGTCTAACCGATGGAATCGATCTTCAAAGTCGTGTAGCCCTGACGGTGGCCCTGCGTGCGCTTGTACTGCTTGCGGCGCTTCTTCTTGAAGACGATGATCTTGTCGCCGCGGCCGTGGTCGACGACCGTCGCCGAGACGCGCGCGCCGTCGAGCGTCTTGCCGGCGCGCACGCCGCCCTCGCCGCCGCCGACGACCAGCGCCTCAAGCTCGACGGTCTCGCCCGCCTCCTTGTCGATGGAGGGGACGCGCACCTGCCCGCCCTCTTCGACGCGGAACTGCTTGCCGCCCGTCCGGATGATTGCGTAAGCCATAACTTTTTCTCCCCGTCCGCCTAGCCCCGGCCGGGAAAACCGACCGCGGAAAAGTCGTTTATTATAAGGACGATAAGGGCGCCCGTCAAACCGCGCGCCCGGCCCTCTCAGTCGGCCGCCTGACCCGCCGAACGCTGCTGCGCGTCCCTCCGCTCGAAGAACTGTTCCATGAACTTCGTCGAGTACTCGCCGGCGCGAAAATGCGAGTCGTCCATGATGGCCTGATGCAGCGGGATGGTCGTCTTGACGCCCTCGATGACCATCACTTCGAGCGCCCGACGCATCCGCGCAATCGCCAGCTCGCGCGTCCGCGCGTGGACGATGAGCTTGGCTATCAGGGAGTCGTAGAAGGGCGGGACGTAGTAGCCGGCGTAGGCCGCCGTGTCGACGCGCACTCCGGGGCCGCCCGGCGTGTTGCAGGCCGTAATCAGTCCGGGCGAGGGGGCGAAGGTGTCGGGGTTCTCGGCGTTGATGCGGCACTCGATGGAGTGGCCGCGGATTTCGATGTCCTCCTGCCGGTAGCCCAACTCCTCGCCCTCGGCGATGCGTATCTGGTTGCGCACGATGTCGAGCAGCGTGACCATCTCGGTGACGGGGTGCTCGACCTGTATGCGCGTGTTCATCTCCATGAAGTAGAACTGCCCGTCCTCGTCGAGCAGGAACTCGATCGTCCCGGCCGACGAGTAGCCGAACTTCCGGCACGCCTCGACGGCCGCCGCGCCCATCCGCGCGCGCAGCTCCTGCGTCAGGACGGGCGACGGCGACTCTTCGATGAGCTTCTGGTGGCGTCGCTGGATGGAGCAGTCGCGCTCGCCCAAGTGGATGCAGTTGCCGTGCTCGTCGGCGAGCACTTGTATCTCGACGTGGCGCGGGCGCTCGACGAACTTCTCGATGTAAACCTCGCCGTTCTTAAACGCCGCGGCCGCCTCGGTCGAGGCCGTCCGCATCGCCGGCCCTAATTCTTCCTCCGTGCGGACGATTCTCATGCCGCGCCCGCCGCCGCCGGCCGACGCCTTGATGATGATGGGGAAGCCGACCTCGCGCGCGATGGCGAGCGCTTCTTCTTCGCTCGTGAGCGGCCCGGGGCTTCCGGGAAGAATCGGCAGCCCGGCCTCCTTCATCGTGCGACGGGCCTCGACCTTGTCGCCCATCAGGCTGATGACCGAGGGGCGCGGGCCGATGAACTTGATGTTGCACGCCTCGCAGATTTCGGCGAAGTGGGCCGACTCGGCGAGGAAGCCGTAGCCGGGGTGGATGGCGTCAACGTCCGTGATCTCTGCGGCCGAGATGACCGAGGGGATGTTGAGGTAGCTCTGCGACGAGGTCGGGCCGCCGATGCAGATCGCCTCGTCCGCGAAACGGACGTGGAGCGAGTCGCGGTCGGCCGTCGAGTGGACGGCGACGGTGCGGATGCCCATCTCCTTGCACGTCCAGATGATGCGGCACGCGATCTCGCCCCGGTTGGCGATCAGGATTTTGCGAAAACGTCTCATCTCAAGGCGGCGACGAATGGCGGGTGACGGGTGACGGGCGGAAGACGAGTTTTTAAAACCCGTCGCCCGTCAACCGTCGCCCGTCACTGCTTTTTGATTCCGAACAGCGGCTGGCCGTACTCAACCGGCTGACCGTTCTCGACGTAAATCTTCTCGACCGTCCCGGAGGTCTCGGCCTGAATCTCGTTCATCAGCTTCATCGCCTCGATGATGCAGACGACCGTGTCCGGCTCGACGTGGCTGCCGGCGCGGACGAACGCCTCGGTCGTCGGCGAGGAGGCGCGGTAGAACGTGCCGACGATGGGCGAGGTGATGATGTGGAGGTCTTCCGACTTCTCCTCGGCCGGAGCGGGCGGAGTGGCGGCCGTCGTCCCCGTCGTCGTAGCCGCGCCCGAAGTCGGCGGCGTCTGCGGCGGCGTCGGCGCTTGCTGTGTCGCCGGCGCGACGGCCGGGTTGACCGTGGGCGCGGCGCTCGCGCCTGCTTGCGGCTGCGCGTTGCGGCTCAGGCGGACGCGTATCTCCTCGTTCTCGAACTCGAAATCGGTGAGCCCGTGCGCGCTGAAAAGCTCGGCCAGCTCGCGCAGCTCCTCCATGTTGAGCGAGGCTTCGGGGCGTACGCGGGGTTGTTGTTGAGACGGGGCTTGGCCGCCGTGTCGTCCGCGGTTGCGGCCGCCGCCGCCGCCCGGCCGCCGCTCGCCGCCGCGGTGAGGGCGTCCCGCGCCCGGCGCGCGCTCGCCCTGCCGCGAGGCGTCGTCGCGCCGCTCGTCGTGTTCCGGCTCGCGCGACGCGGCGCGCGCCTGATCGTTTTCGCTCATGCGTTTTCGGAGCCTCCGAACGTCAGTCCCGGCAAAAGAGGAAAGCCCCAGAGCCGCCCGCCGAGTTGAGCGTTTGGATGGGGCTACAGCGGTCTCCGTGACCCTGCGCGGGCGCCTTCGCGTCCCGCCTCTCGTTCACCCGGCCGAATGCCTACTTGGTGTCCTGCTCGGCGGCCGTCGACTCGGTCTTCTTCGAGCGGCGACCGCCCTTGCCCGCCTTGTCCGAATCCTTCTCCGCGGCCTCGCTCTTGGGAGAGCGCGTCGTCTTCTCGGCGGACTTCGCGGCGTCGCGGCCGCGCCGGCCGCCGTCGTCGGCCTTCGCCTCCGAAGGCTTCGCGGACTTCTTCTTGCCCGCGGCCGAGGTCTTCGAGCGCTTGGCGTCGACCGCGCCGCGCTCGCGCGCGTTGTCGACCAACTCGATGATGGCGAGCTCGGCGTTGTCGCCGTCGCGGCGTCCCAACTTGATGATGCGCGTGTAGCCGCCCGGCCTGTCCCTGAAGCGCTCGCCCAACTCGTCGAACAGACGCTTGAGGGCGGCGACGCCGGCCGTGCGCGGTATGTCCGCCTGCTTGCGCCCACGACCGGTGTCCTCGTTGCGACGGCTGTTGCCGGCGTGGAAGAAGCCGGCGGCCTGACGGCGCAGGTGGACGGCGCGCGCGGGCGCGTCGTCGCCTTCGAGGTTGACGGCCTTGCGCGAGAGCGTGATGACGCGCTCGACGAAGGGGCGCAGCTCTTTGGCCTTCGGCAGCGTCGTGATGATGCGCTCGTCGCGCGCGTTGATGAGCGAGGTGGCGAGGTTGCGGAGCATCGACATCCGGTGCTCCGTCGTCCGCCCGAGTTTGCGGTGTGCTCTTAAGTGTCGCATGACAAAACCTTCTGAAGCGGTCGGCACTCAGCTCTCGGCGCTCAGCTTCGGAACCACGGGCGGGCCGAATGCTGACCGCCGACCGCCGAGTGCTCTCCTAGTCGTCGTCCTCGTCGGCGTATTCGCTCGGGTCGTAGTCGCCGCCGCTGCTGCCCGTGCCCGGAATCGGGTTGCCCTGCTCGTCGAACTCCATGCCGAAATCCAAGCCCATGCCGTGCAAGATGTCCTTGATTTCGTTCAGAGACTTCTTGCCGAAGTTCTTCGTCGCGAGCATCTCGCGCTCGCTGCGCTGCACGAGGTCGCGGATGCTGCGGATGTTGGCGTTCTTCAGGCAGTTGTAGGAGCGCACCGACAGCTCCAACTCGTCGACCGAGCGGTCGAGCACGTCGTTGCGCGGGAGCGGCGGGCGCTCGATGCCGGCGTAGGCGTAGTCGTCCGTGTCCTCCTCGAAGTTGATGAAGATGGACATGTGGTCTTTGATGAGTTTCGCGGCGAGGCCGATGGCGTCGTCGGGCTTCACCGAGCCGTCCGTCCAGACCTCGATCGTGAGCTTGTCGAACTCCGTGTTCTGTCCGAGGCGCGCGGCCTCGACCGTGTAGTTGACCTTCTTGACCGGCGTGTGGACGGAGTCGACGGGAATGTAGCCGAGCGACAAGTCCTCGTCGAAGTTGCGCTCGGCGGGCACGTAGCCGCGGCCGCGCTTCAGACGCATCTCGACGTGCAGGGAGCCGCCCTCGCTGACCGTGGCGATGTAGACGTCGCGGTCGAGGATTTCGACGTCGGCGTCCGCCTCGATGTCGGCCGAGGTGACTTCGCCCGCGCCCTCTTTCGTGATCGTCAAGGTCTTCGGCTCGGAGCCGTGGAGCTTGAAGGGCACCTGCTTGAGGTTGAGGATGACGTCGGTCGCGTCCTCGACCACCCCGCGGATCGAGGAGAACTCGTGCTCGACGCCCTCGATCTTGACGGCCGTGATCGCCGCGCCCTCGATTGACGAGAGCAGAGCGCGGCGCAAAGAGTTGCCGATGGTCGTGCCGAAGCCGCGCTCGAACGGCTGGGCCGAGAAACGGCCGTAGCGCTCGGTCAAGGTGTCGCCCTCGACGGCGAGGCGGCGGGGCATCTGAAAACCCGTCCAGAGGTTGTGTTGATCCATTGCCATGTTCTTAAAGACTCTCCGGTGGCTGAAAAGCACAAACGTCCGAGGCCGCGCCCCCGGCTGCGGTCAACTCTTAGTAGAGTGACGGCGGCGCGCAGAAGGCCGCGGCGGCGGCTCGGTTACTACTTGCTGTAAAGCTCGACGATCAGTTGCTCGTTGATCGAGCGGTCGATGTCCTCGCGCGTCGGCGCGGCGACGACGCGGGCGCTCATCTCGCCGCCGTCGGCGGGCGCGATCCACGACGGGCGTCCGCGGCCTCCGGCCGTCTGCCAAGCGCCCTCGACGTGCGCGTTGCGGCGGCTCGTCTCCTTGACGCTGACGACGTCGCCCGGCTTGACCTGAAAACTCGGGATGTCGACCTTGCGGCCGTTGACCTCGATGTGGCCGTGGTTGACGAGCTGGCGCGCCTGACGGCGCGAGGTGGCGAAGCCGGCGCGGTAGACGGCGTTGTCGAGGCGGCGTTCGAGAAGCGCGAGGAGGTTTTCGCCCGTGATGCCCTTCATGCGGGCCGCCTTCTCGAAGTAGTTGCGGAACTGCCCTTCGAGGACGAAGTAGATGCGCTTGACCTTCTGCTTCTCGCGCAGCTGCTGGCCGTAGCCGACGAGCGCCTTGCCGCGTCGGAGGGCGTTGCCGTGCTGCCCGGGCGGCTGCGTGCCGCGCTTCTCAATCGGGCACGAGGGCTTGTAGCAGCGGTCGCCCTTGAGGAAAAGTTTTGCTCCTTCGCGGCGGCACAGACGGCACACCGCGCTCCGATACCTAGCCATTAAGTTCTGCCTCCGGTCTTTACTTCCAAGACGGAAAAGTTTACAGACCGCGCGCCGCTTCCGTCGCGCGACCCTTCGTCCTTTAGGTCATGCATGAGCACTCGGCAGTCGGCCTTCGGCACGCAGCTTGAGAAACACTCCTCAAGCCGACGGCCGGGGGCCGATTCGCCGACCGCTCCTCTTAAACTCTGCGCCGCTTCGGCGGGCGGCAGCCGTTGTGGGGGATGGGCGTCGTGTCGCGGATCGAGGTCACGCGGATGCCGGCGTTGTGGATGGCGCGGATGGCCGACTCGCGACCGCCGCCCGGCCCCTTCACGCGCACCTCGCACTGCTGCATCCCGGCCTCCTTCGCCTTCTGCGCGGCCTCGTAGGCGGCCTGCTGCGCGGCGAACGGCGTGCCTTTGCGCGAGCCCCGGAAGCCGCGCGCGCCCGCCGAGGACTGCGCGAGGAGGTTGCCCTCGGTGTCGGTGATGGAGATCAGCGTGTTGTTGAACGACGCCGCGATGTGAACGATCCCGACGGGGATGTTCTTCTTCTCTTTTTTGCGGAAGACTTTTTTCTTCCCGCCTGCTGCTGTCGCTTTTGCCATGATTTCTTAAGTCGTTACTTCTTGCCCGGCGCCTTCTTCTTGGCGACCGTGGCGCGGCGCGGGCCCTTGCGCGTGCGCGCGTTGGTGTGCGTGCGCTGCCCGCGGACGGGGAGGCCGCGGCGGTGTCGGAGGCCGCGGTAAGAGCCGATGTCCATCAGTCGCTTGATGTCCATCTGGACGCGCTTGCGCAGGTCGCCCTCGACCTCGCCCTGCCCCTCGATGATGGAGCGGATGCGGCTGAGCTGCCCCTCGTCGAGGTCGCGGACGCGCGTGTCTAAGGCCACCTGAGCCTCGCCCAAGATTGACTTCGCGCGCGAGCGCCCGATGCCGTAAATGTACGTGAGGCCGATCTCCACGCGCTTGTTGACGGGAAGGTCGACGCCGACTACACGAGCCATCTTTACAGTTCTCCGAGATTAAAAATTGCCTACCCCTGACGCTGCTTGTGCTTCGGGTTGGTGCAGATCACCCTGACCACGCCTTTGCGGTGGATGATCTTGCAGTTGTCGCACATCTTCTTGACTGAAGCCCTGACTTTCATCGCCCGTCCACCTCGACTCTTTATCTGTCGCCCGCCCTACTTGCGGCGGCACGTGCTGCGCCCGCGGTTCAGGCGCATCGTCTCTCGCCATACCGTCTCACCCGAAAGCTCATGGTGAAACTTCGACGCGGCTGGCAAACTGCGAATGATACCATACCGGCCGGCCGCCTCCAAGCCGCGAGGGCGGGCCCGTAAACTTTTCATGCGCCGGCCGTTACGGCCGGCTCGGGGACGCCCTCGGCGACCCTCGTCAGCACCTCCGGCCCCTCTTCCGTGATGGCGATGGTGTGCTCGACGTGGGCCGATGGCTGCCCGTCGGCCGTCACGACCGTCCAGCCGTCCGCGAGCGTCCGCGTGTAGTGCGTGCCCATGTTAATCATCGGCTCGACGGCGAAGACGTAGCCGGCGCGGACGGGGACGCCCTTGCCCGGCTTGCCGTAGTTCGGAATCTGCGGGTCTTCGTGCATCTTGCGGCCGATGCCGTGGCCGACGTAGTCGCGGACGACCGAGTAGCCGTGCGCCTCGGCGTGCGACTGGACGGCGTAGCCGATGTCGCCCAGATGCCTTCCGGGCCGGCAGTGCTCGATGGCGCGCTCCAGACACTCCTCGGCGACGCGTATGAGTTTGAGCCTGTCTTCCGAGACGCGGCCGACGGGGATGGTCGTCGCCGTGTCGCCGACGTAGCCGCCGAGCGTCACCCCGCAGTCGAGCGAGAAGATGTCGCCCTCGCGAAGTACGTAGTCCGACGGGAAGCCGTGGACGACCTGCTCGTTGACCGAGGCGCAGATCGAGTAGGGGAAGCCGTTGTAGCCCTTGAAGGTGGGGAGCGCGCCGGCGTCGCGAATCATCTGCTCGGCGGCGCGGTCGAGTTCGAGCGTCGTGACGCCGGGCGCGACCATCCGCCTTAGCTCCTCGCGCACCTGCGCGACGAGGCGGCCCGCGGCACGCATCTTCTCGATCTCTTTTCTGGACTTCCCGATAATCATTCGCCCTTCACTACCTGTTCCACGTCCTTGTAAATCGACTCGGGGTCGCGCGCGCCGTCGACGCGTCGCAGGCGGCCCGTGCGCTCGTAGTAGTCGAGGAGCGGCTGCGTCTCGCGCTCGTAGGTCGCGAGGCGCGTGCGAATCGTCTCCTCGT
>DASQDT010000042.1:0-13222 GCA_035634035.1 Pyrinomonadaceae bacterium
CGTGCCCGACGCGCCCGCCGTCAGCGTCGTCGTCCCGGCCTACAACACGGCGCGCTACGTCGCCGAAGCCCTCGACTCGGTCTTCGCGCAGACCTTCGGAGACTACGAGACGATCGTCGTCCACGACGGCTCGCCCGACACCGAAGAACTCGAACTCGTGCTCGCGCCATATCGCGAACGCATCGTCTACGTGCGCCAAGAGAACCGCGGTTCGAGCGGCGCGCGAAACGCGGGCGTGCTCGCCGCGCGCGGGCGCTACGTCGCGATGCTCGACAGCGACGACGTCTGGGAGCCGCGCTATCTGGAAGTCATGCTGGCCGCGCTCGAAGAGGACGAGACGATTGATGTCGTCTACCCGGACGCGCGCATCTTCGGCGACTCGCCGCAGGCCGGCCGCCTCTTCATGGACGTTTTCCCGTACGAGGGCGAGCTGACGTTCGGGAGCGTCCTGCGTCAGGAGTCGCTCGTCTTCGGGCTCGTCACGGCGCGCCGCGAGGCCCTCGTCAACGCCGGGCTCTACGACGAGGAGTTGGGAAGCGCCGAGGACGTCGACCTCTGGCTGCGCGTCATCGCGCGCGGCGGACGCATCGCCTACCGGCGCGAAGTGCTCGCGCGCTACCGGCGACGCGCGGGCAGCCACACGTCAGACCCGCCGTGGGTCTACGGCAACGGCCTGAAGTGGCTCGACAAGGTCGCGCGCACGATGGAGCTGACGCCGGAAGACCGCGCGGCGGTCGAGCGCCAGCGCGCCAACTTGCGCGCGCTGCTGCGCCTGCACGAGGGCAAAAAGGCCTTCTTCGCGGGCGACGCGCGCGGCGCAATCGAGGGCTTGACGGAAGCGAACGCCGTGCTGCGGAGCCGCAAGCTCAGCCTGCTCGCGGCGCTTTTGCGCGTCGCCCCGCGACTCATGCTGCGCGCCTACAATCTGCGCGACCGCTTCATCCTCCGCGCCGACACGAAGGTTTAAGACCTCATGCGCCTCGACGTCATAGTCCCGACCTACAACCGTCAGGAGCTGCTCGCGCGCACGCTCCGGAGCCTACTCGCGGCGCGCGTGCCCGAAGGCTTGGACGTTCACGTCACGGTCGTCGACAACAACTCGAAGGACGCGACGCGCGAGGTCGTCGAATCATTCGCGGGGCGCTTCGGCGCAAGACTTCATTACGTCTTCGAGGACAGCGCGCAGGGCCGTTCCGTCTCCCTGAACGCCGGCATCCGCGCGACGGCCGCGCAGGGCGGCGAACTCGTCGGGATGATTGACGACGACGAGGAGGTTGACGCCGCTTGGTACGAGGTCGCGCACCGCGCGTTCACTTCCGACGCGCGGACGGCCTTCGTCGGCGGCCCCTGCAAGCCGCGTTGGGGCGCGCGGCAGCCCGCGTGGCTTCCGATGGATTATCTCGGCGTCATCGGCTGGATAGAGTGCGGCGATAAGGTTCTGACTTACGGCGAAGACCATCCCGGTATGCTGATGGGCGGGAACGTCTGCATCCGCCGCGACGTGCTCGAACAGGTCGGCCTCTACCGCACCGCGCTCGGCCGCACCGACAAGAAGATGCTCTCGGGCGAAGACCAAGATATGTTCGAGCGCCTCATGCAGGCCGGCGCGCGCGGGCTCTACCTGCCCGAGTTGATTATTTATCACTACGTCCCGGCGGAGCGCCTGACGAAAAAATATTTCCGCCGCTGGTGCTTCTGGAACAGCGTCTCTTTGGGCCTCCTCGACCGCGAGCGGCGCGCGCCGGTCGCGTACTTGGGCGGCGTGCCGCGCTGGATGTACCGCAACGCGGCGCGCGGCCTGTTGACGGCGACGAAGGCGGGCCTCGGCCGCAACGGCGACTCGTCGCGCGCCTTCTCCGAGGAGTTGGACGCGTGGAAGCTCGCCGGCTTCTTCTACGGGAAACACTTTTACAGGTCGTGAGCGAGTTGACGAACGACGGGACAACGCGGGCGGGCGGGCCTTCGCTTTCGGCGCGCGCCTTCTGGATCATGTTCGCCAAGACCCTGGCGTTCGGGCTCAACTTCGCCCTGCCGCTCGTCCTCGTCCGACGCCTCAGTCAAGCCGAGTTCGGGCTCTACAAGCAGGCGTTCCTCGTCGTCTCGACGGCGATGGTCGTCCTCCAGCTCAACTTCGGCATGAGCGCCTTCTACTTCCTCCCGCGCGAGGGGGCCGACAGGCAGCGGCAGATAGTCTTTAACGTCGTCCTCTTCAACACCATCGCCGGCTCGCTCGCGCTCCTCGTCCTGCTCCTTTGGCCCGGACTGCTTGAGAAGATTTTCAACAGCCCGGCTCTCGTCGAGCACGCCGCCCTCATCGGCGTCGTCATCCTGTTCTGGGTCGTCTCGGCGTTTCTCGAAATCGTCGCCGTCGCGCATCAGGAGCTAAGGCTCGCGACGCTTTTCATCATCGCCTCGCAGTTCACGCGGACGGCGCTCCTGCTCACGGCCGCGCTCGTCGCCGGCACGGTGCGCTCGCTCATCTGGGCGGCCGTCGTGCAGGGCGCGCTGCAGGCGGCCGTCCTCCTCGTCTACCTCCGCTCGCGCTTCAGAAACTTCTGGCGCGGCTTCGAGTGGGGCGCGATGCGCGGGCAGTTGGCCTACGCGCTGCCGTTCGCGGGGGCGGGGCTGCTCTATACGGCGCAGGTCGATCTGCACAACTACTTCGTCTCGAACCGCTTCGGCGAGGCGGCGTTCGCGATTTATTCGGTCGGCTGTTTTCAACTGCCGCTCGTCGGCATCCTCGCCGAGTCGATCGGCTCGGTGATGATTCCGCGGATGAGCGAGCTGCAGAAGGAGGGGCGCAACGCCGAGATCGTGCGTCTCACCGCGCGCGCCACGCGCAAGCTCGCCGCCATCTACTTCCCGCTCTACCTGTTCTTGATGCTCATCGGGCGCGAGTTCATCGTCCTCCTCTTCCGCGAGCAGTATCTGGCGAGCTGGCCCGTGTTCGCCGTCAACCTGACGCTCCTGCCCTTCAACGTCGTCGCGCTCGACCCCATCGTCCGCGCCTTCACCGAGCAGCGTTACTACCTCCTGCGCCTGCGCGTCGTCACCATCGTCCTGCTCGTCGCGGCGCTCTGGATTTCGATTGAGCGCTTCGGGCTGGTCGGCGCGATTTCGGTGGTCGTCGCCGTCGGACTGATCGAGCGCTTCGCGGTGGCGTGGCGGTTCGGGCGGCTCTTGGGCTTCGCGGGGCGCGACTGGGGGTTGTTCGCGGACGTGTGGAAGCTGGGCGCGGCGGCGCTCGTCGCGGGCGCGGCGACGGCCTTCGTCAAGTTCTTCGTCGTCGCCGGGATGAAGCCGCTCGCGGTGATCGCGGCGTGCGGCGTCACGTTCTCGCTGGTTTACTTGGCGGCGGTTATACTTCTTCGCGTGCCTTCGGCGGAGGAGCGCGCGGGGTTAGCGCGCCGTCTGGGCGCGCTGCGAAGGCTCACGTCGCGTTCGACTCCGGCGCCCGTGGCCGGCGAGGGGAGGGCCGCGGTTGGCGAGTAAGACTCACGAGTTCGTGTCGCGCCGCGCGCTGCTCCCGCTCGCGCGAACGGCGCGCGCCGCGCGCGGCGCGACGCGGCCGCAGCTTCTCGCCTTCCGCGAGGGCCTGCGCTTCCGCCGCGACGCGCTCGGCTGGACGGACGAGCAGCGCCGCGCGTGGGTTTTGAAGCGCCTGCGCGAAGTCGTCCGGCGGGCGGCGCGCGAGACTGATTATTACCGCGAGCTTTTCCGCGAGCGCGGCTTCGACGCGGAAAGCGATTTCGGCTTCGACGACTTCGCGCGCCTGCCCGTACTCGAACGCGAGGACGTGCGCGCCTCGGGCGCGCGACTCGTCTCCGCGAGTGTTTCAAAGACGCAGCTCCGCAAGGACTCGACGGGAGGCTCGACGGGCGAGCCGACCGAGGTCTGGCTCGGCCCCGAGGAGCGCGGGTGGCGCGAGAGCGGGCTTGAGTTTCCGATGCAAAAAATCGGCGTCCCCGAGGGCTCGGCCGTGGGCTTCCTTTGGGGGCACAACCTCGACCCGCGGGGCGACGACAGCCTTCGTCAACGCTTTCACGACTTCGAGTCGAACGTCCGACGCTTCGACTGCTTCCGCCTCTCGCCCGAAGTCTTCGACCGTTACGACCGGGAGCTTGAGAGGTGGCGTCCCGCGTGCGTCGTCGCCTACGCCTCGGCGCTCGGTCACCTCGCCGAGCATTTGGGGGAGCGCGAACGTCGTCCGAGTTACCCGACGCGCTGCTTCGTCACGGGCGCGGAGAAGCTTCTGCCCGCGCACCGCGAGGCCATCGAGCGCGTCTTTCGTCGCCCCGTCCACGAGCGCTACGGCAGCCGCGACGTGGGGCTGATGGCTTTTCAGTACGAGCCGTGGGCGGGTGAGGATTTCGGCGTCGATTGGGCGTGCGTCCTCGTCGAGCCGGAGACGGAGGAGGAGACTTCTTCTGTGCTCGTCACGAAGCTGCGCGCGGACGGGACGCAGATGTTGCGCTACCGCGTCGGCGACGCGGCGCGCTTCCCCGCGGGCGCGCGGCCGGGTCATCCGGCGCTCGTCCTGCGCGAAATAGTCGGCCGCGACACGGCGCGCATCTGGCTGCCCGACGGCCGCTGGATTCACGGCATACAACTCCCGCACATGCTCAAGGACTACCCGGTCGCCGAGTTCATGTTCCGCCAGAGGGCCGACTACTCGGTCGAGCTCGAAGTCGTCGCGCGCAGGGGGTTCGGCGAGGAGAGCCGCCGCGCGATTCACGAGACGGTCGCGGCCAACCTGCCGGGCCTGCCTGTTAGCGTCACGGTCGTCGAGCGCATCGAGCGCACGCGCGCGAACAAGTGGCGGCCGGTCGTCAGCGAGGTCGAGGCGAGGGCGAGCGGCGTTGTTAAGGGTGAGGCGGCGCGCGTCGAATCGAACGAGTCGGCGGAGGTGACGACGCGATGACGTTTGACGCCGAGAGACTCTTCGACCCGCGCGTGGCGGCCGCGCGCACGCCCGACGTGCGCTACCCGGCCGACGGCGACGTTGATGACAGCATGGCCGACGCAATCGCGCGCGCGTGCGACGCGTTGGGTTGGGGCGAAGAAGGGCGCGGGCCTTTCGGGCGCGTCGTCCCGAGGGGCGCGCGCGTGCTCGTCAAGCCGAACTTCGTCGCGCACCGCAACGAAGGCCCGTGGGGCGTCGAGCCTTTGGTCACGCACCCTTCGGTCGTCCGCGCGGTCGTCAACGCGCTCCTTCAGGCCGACCCGTCCGAGGTGCTCGTCGGCGACGCGCCTTTGCAGGGCTGCGACTTCGACGAGTTGATGCGCGTGACGAAGTTGGGCGAGTGGGCCGAAGGGTTGAAGGCGCTTGATGCGCGTTTCAAGGGCGTGCGCGACTTCCGCCGCACGACGTGCGTCTTCCGAGACGGCGTGCGCGTCTCCGAGGAAGACCTCCAGCCCGAAGACCGTTACGCCTTGTTCGACTTGGCCGACGAGAGTTTCCTCGAACCCATCACGGGCGGCCGCGCGCAGTTCCGCGTCACGCGCTACGACCCGCGACTGCTCGCGAAGACGCACGCCAAAGGCCGCCACCGCTACCTCGTCGCGCGCGAGGTGGTCGAATCCGACGTGGTCGTGAATCTGCCGAAGCTCAAGACGCACATGAAGGCCGGCATCACGTGCGCGCTCAAGAACCTCATCGGCATCAACGGCAACAAGGAGTACTTGCCGCATCACCGCTTGGGGGGCGCGGCCGAGGGCGGCGACTGCTACCCGGGCGGGAGCGGCGTCAAGCGCGCGCTCGAATACGTCTTCGACCGGCAGAACATGACCGGCTCACAGGCGTCGGCGCGCGCGTGGCACGCGGCCGCGCGCTCGCTCTACCGCGTGCTGCGCCTTCAGGGCGACCGCCTCGGCATCGAGGGCGCTTGGTCGGGCAACGACACCATCTGGCGCACCTGCCTCGACCTCAACCGCATACTCCTCTACGGGCGCGCCGACGCGACGATGGCCGAGCGACCGCAGCGACTCGTCCTGCACCTGACGGACGCCGTCGTCGCGGGTCAGGGCAACGGCCCGCTCGCCCCGCAGCCGCTCCCGCTCGGACTCCTCCTCGCCTCCTCGAACGCCGCCGCGACCGACACGGCCGGCGCGCTCCTGCTCGGCTACGACCCGGCGCGCATCACCATCGCCCGCGAGGCTTTCGGCGACTTCCGCTGGCCGCTCGCGCCGTTCCGAAGCGCGGACGTGATGATGACGGGCGACTTGGGCGAAGGCGCGGCCGTCGAGCTTTTGCGCGGGCGCGGGCGAGGCGTCGCCCACCCGGTCGGCTGGCGCGACGCGGCGGCCGGCCCGCCGGCCGCGTCGAACGGCGCGGGGAACTCAACGAACGCCGGCGAACCGCCCGACGGCCCGTCCGCAGACTTCGCGTCCGCGCTCGACGGCTAAGACAACACCGATGCAGAACGTCCTCCAACTCATCGACAGCTTCAATCAGGGCGGCACCGAGCGTCAGGTCGTGCAACTCACGCGCCTGCTCCACCGCTCGGGGCGATACCATGTCCACCTCGCCTGCCTCGACGGGCGCGGCCCCTTGCGCGCGGAGGTCGAGGGGTTGGGCTTGGGCGACATCGCCGAGTTTCCGCTGACGAGCTTCTACGACCGCAACGCCTTCAAACAACTCCGCCGCCTCTCGGCCTTCATGCGCGAGCGCGACATCGCCCTCGTCCACGCGCACGACTTCTACACCAACATCTTCGGCACGACGGCCGCGGCGGCCGCGCGCGTCCCCGCGCGCATCGCCTCGCGCCGCGAGACCGACGGCATCCGCTCGCCCGCCAAGCGCTTCGTCGAGCGCCGCGCCTACGGGCTGGCGCACCGCGTCGTCGCCAACGCCGAGGCCATCCGCCAGCAACTGATTAAGGAAGGACTCGCGCCCTCGAAAGTAGTCACCGTCTACAACGGCATGGACACGGCGCGCGTCGCACCCCGCCCGGACGTGCGGCGCGAGGAAGTCTTCGACGCGCTCGGCCTCCCGTTCGAAGCGTCGCGCCGCCTCGTCACCATCGTCGCCAACATGCGCCACCCGATGAAGGATCAGGCGACCTTCCTGCGCGCCGCTCGCCGCGTCAAAGACGAAGTCGCGGAGGCAGCCTTCGTCCTCGCGGGCGAGGGCGGGCAGATGGAGCGTCTGCGCGCGCTCGCGGCGGAACTCGGACTCGGCCCGGACGCGCACTTCACGGGCCGCTGCGCGCGCGTCGCCGACCTGCTCTCGGTCTCCGAGGTCTGCGTCTTGAGCTCGAAGGGCGTCGAAGGCTTCTCCAACTCGATACTCGAATACATGGCGGCCGCGCGGCCCGTCGTCGCGACGGACATCGGCGGGGCCGCCGAGTCGGTGCGCGAGGGCGTGACAGGCCACGTCGTCGCGCCCGAGGACGACGGGGCGATGGCGGCGCGCGTCGTCGGGCTGTTGAAAGACCCGGAGCGCGCGCGCGCGATGGGCGAGCAGGGCTTGCGCGACGTGCGCGAGCGTTTCTCGTGCGAGGCGCAGCTGGCGCGCGTCGAGAGCCTGTACGAAGAACTGCTCGCGCCGGCCGCTCCGGCGCGTGTCGTGAGAGAGTTTTAGGATGGCGTCGGCTTTCAAAAAGTTGAAGAGTCTGCGCGGGCGCTCGCTCGACGAGCTGCGCGTGCGCGGCACGCAAGCCTTCGCCGCGCGCGCCGAGCGCCGCGGCCTCTCGCGCCTCGCGCGCGTCCCCCCGGACGCGGAGTTTCTCAAACTCCTCGACGCCGAATTTCTAAAGTCGCTCGACGCCGACCCTCCCGGTCTCGACGCCGCGCTCCTCGAACAGTTCCGACGCACGCCGCCTTCTTTCTTCGCGTCCTTCGGCGACATTAACGCGACGCTCGCCGCGTGGCGTCAGTACGCGCCCGGCTCGGAAGGTAAGTTAATCGAGCGCGCGCGGCGCGTCGCGGAAGGGAAGTTCGACCTGTTGGGGCTGCGCGGGCTGAGTTTCGGCGACCCGCCCGACTGGCACCTCGAACCCGTCGCGAACAGGCGCGCGCCGCTCGCGCATTGGAGTCTCATCGACTACCTCGACCCCTCGGTCGCGGGCGACAAGAAGGTCATCTGGGAGTTGAACCGTCATCAGCACTTCATGACGCTCGGCCGCGCGTACGCTCACACCGGCGACGAAGCCTTCGCCGAAGTGTTCGCGCGCCACGCCGACGACTGGATGCGCCGCAACCCGCCGAAGCTCGGCATCAACTGGGCGAGCAGCCTCGAAGTCGCCTTCCGCGCGATCTCTTGGCTCTGGGCGCTCCACTTCTTCCGCCGCTCGCCGCGCCTCGCGCCCGAGTTGTTCGCGCGCCTCCTCAAATTTCTCTACCTCCACGCGCGCCACCTCGAAACCTATCTCTCGACCTACTTCAGCCCGAACACGCACCTGACGGGCGAGGCGCTCGGCCTCTTCTACCTCGGCACGTCGCTCCCGCAGTTCCGCCGCGCCGCGCGCTGGCGCGAGACGGGCGCGCGCGTCATGCTCGGCGAACTCGACCGCCACGTCCGCCCCGACGGCGTCTACTTCGAGCAGTCGACCTACTACCAACGCTACACCGCGGACTTCTACACGCACCTCCACGCCCTCGCCCGCGCAAGCGGACGCGACTTCGGCGAGCACCTGACGTCGAAGCTGACGGCGCTCCTCGACCACCTCATGCACGCGACGCGCCCCGACGGCACGACGGCCTTCTTCGGCGACGACGACGGCGGACGCCTCGCCCCGCTCGACGAGCGCGCCGGAGACGACTTCCGCCCCGCGCTCGCCACGGGCGCGGCGCTCTTCGGCCGCGGCGACTATAAACACGTCGCGGGCGACGCGTCCGAAGAGACCCTCTGGCTTCTGGGCGCGGAAGGACTCGCAGCCTTCGCGCGACTCGACGCGCGCGAGCCCGAGCGAACCTCGCGCGCCTTCAACGACGGCGGCTTCTACGTCATGCGCGACGGCTGGACTCCCGCCAGCAATTTTCTCATGCTCGACTGCGGCCCCCACGGCTCGCTCAACTGCGGGCACGCGCACGCCGACGCGCTCTCCTTCGTCCTCTCCGCCGAGGGGCGCAACGTCCTCGTCGACCCCGGCACGTACACCTACACCGGCTCGCCCGCCGACCGCGACCGCTTCCGCTCGTCGCCCGCGCACAACACTCTGACCGTCGGCGGCGAGTCGTCCTCAGTCCCCGACGGCCCTTTCACTTGGAAGACCGTCGCGCGCGCGCACCGGCACGCGTGGCTCTCCGAGCCCCGCTTCGACTTCTTCGAGGGCAGTCACGACGGGTACGCGCGCCTCTCGCCGCCCGCCGAACATCGCCGCGCCGTCCTCTTCCTCAGAGGCGACTACTGGGTCGTCCGCGACCGCGTCGCGAGCGCGGGCGAACACGCTTGCGAGCTACACTTTCACTTCGCGCCCGACGCCGCCCCGCGCCTCGACTCGCGACGCCCCGACGCGGACGCCGCCGCGCCCGCCCTGCGCGAGCGCCGTGAAGGCGCGGCCGGATTAGACGTTTACGTTTCGGGTGGCGGCGGCGCGTGGCGCGAGTCCGCGGGCGAGGTCTCGGCGTGCTACGGCGCGAAGACGCCCGCGCCCGTCTTCACCTACGCCGCGCGCGCCGCGGGCGCGGCCGAGTTCTACACGTTCCTCTTGCCGCGCGCGGCCGATGAGAGTGCGCCGTCTCTCGTGCGCGAGGTCGAGGCCGCCGGCGGCCGCGCCTTCGAGTTGATGACGGATGACGTGTACGAGGATCTACTTCTGACGCGCGATGGCGCGGCGTCGGGCGAGGTGAGGACGGCGCGCGTCGCGACTGACTTCGCGTGGGCTTGGGCGCGTTTCGTGCGCGCGACGGGCGCGCTCCTCGAAGTGGTCTTGATAGACGGCACGTTCTTGCGGCTCGACGGCCGCGAGGTCTTCCCGTCGCGCGAGAGAGTCGCGGGCGTCGCGCTCGCGTTCGGAGTCTCGAATAACGAAGTCGCGAGCCTCGAATCCGAGGCCGTGGCTAACTGAGCGAACTTCTATGTGTGGCATCAACGGGATTGCTTTGGCCGAAGGGGCGCGCGGGCGTCTGAGCGTCGCCGAGCTCGAACGGATGCGCGACGTGCTCGCGCACCGCGGGCCGGACGACGTGGGGCTGCTCGTCGACGGCTCGGTCGGACTGGGTCACCGCCGGCTGAGCATCGTCGACGTGTCGCGCGGCCACCAGCCGATGCGCAACGAGGACGACACGCTCCACATCATCTTCAACGGCGAGATTTACAACCACGCCGACTACCGCGACGGCCTCGAAGCGCGCGGCCACCGCTACCGCACGCACTGCGACACGGAGACCATCCTTCATCTTTATGAGGAGGACGGCGCGCGCTGCGTCGAGCGCCTGCGCGGGATGTTCGCCTTCGCCATCTGGGACGCCACGCGCCGCGAACTCTTCGTCGCGCGCGACCGGCTCGGCGTCAAGCCGCTCTACTACGTCCACCGCGACGACGGCTCGCTCTTCTTCGCCTCCGAGATAAAGGCTCTGCTCGAAGCGCGCGCCGTCACGCCCGAGCTCAACTATTCGACGCTCGCCGACTACCTCGCCAACCACGCGCCCTCCGGCGACGAGACGATGTTCCGAGGCGTCCGCCGCCTCCCGCCCGGCCACACGCTCACGTGGCGCGACGGCCGCGTCGAGATAAAAAAATATTGGGACGTGAGCTTCGCCGACGAAGGCGAGACGAACGACCCCGCGCGCTCGGACGAGGACTACATCGCCGAGTGGTCGGAGCTTTTCCGCGAGTCAGTCCGCCTGCGCCTGATGGCCGACGTGCCGCTCGGGATGTTCCTTTCGGGCGGCATAGACTCTTCGGCCATCGCGGCCGTCATGAGCACGCTCGTCAGCGACCCCGTCAAGACCTTCTCGGTCGCCTTCGCCGAGCGCGAGGCCAACGAGTTGGAGTACGCGCGCGCCGTCGCGCGGGCCTACAAGACAGACCACCACGAGGTCGTCGTCAGCCCCCGAGAGTTCTTCGACGCGCTCCCGCGACTCGTCTGGCACGAGGACGAGCCGCTCGCGCACCCTTCGAGCGTCGCGCTCTACTTCGTCTCGGAGTTGGCCGCGCGCCACGTCAAGGTCGTGCTCACGGGCGAGGGGAGCGACGAGCTTCTGGCCGGCTACGGTCGCTACCGCAAGACCGTCTACAACCTCGCGCTCGGCGCGCGCTACCACGCGCTCGCGCCCGAGGCCCTGCGCCGCGCCGTCTCGCGCACGGTCGAACGCCTGCCCGCCTCCTCGCGCCTCCGGCAGAAGCTCTCGCGCACGTTCCTCTCGGTCGCGCCCGACATCGAGTCCATCTACTTCGACAACTTCGCCGTCTTCCCGCGCGACGCGCAGGCGCGTTTACTGACGCCCGAGGCGAAGGAGCGCATGGGCTCTGGCGGCCTCGACCCTTACGCCGAGGTGCGACGGCATCTGGCGCGCACTGACGCCAGCTCTCTTCTCAACCGACTGCTCTACGCCGACACGAAAACTTACCTGCACGAGCTTCTGATGAAGCAGGATCAGATGAGCATGGCCGCGTCGATTGAGAGCCGCGTGCCGTTCCTCGACCACAAGCTCGTCGAGCACACGGCGCGCCTGCCCGAGCGCATGAAGCTGCGCGGGCTAACGACGAAGTACATTCTGCGCCGGAGCATGAAGGGCGTGCTGCCGGAACAAATCCTGACGCGGCCGAAGATGGGCTTCCCCGTCCCGTTCGGCGCGTGGGTGCGCGGCGAGTTCCGTCACGTCATGGACGAGTACGTGCTCGGCGAGCGCGCGCGGGCGCGCGGGCTGTTCGACGCGTCTTTCGTCTCGTCGCTCGCGCGCGCGCACGTCGCGGGCGAGGCCGACCACTCCGAGAGACTCTGGTCGCTCGTCAACTTCGAGATGTGGATGCGACGCTTCATCGACGGCGAGGCGGGCGGGGCGACGCGCGAGCGCGCGACGGAGGTCGTCGCCGCGTGAGAATCCTCTGGCTCAAGACCGAGTTGCTCCACCCCGTCGACAAGGGCGGGCGGATTCGCACTTACCAGATGCTCCGGCACCTGAAGCGCGAACACCACGTCACCTATCTCACGCTCGACGACGGGACGGCCGACGCCCGCGCCCGCTCGCGCGCCGACGAATACTGCCACGAGCTCGTCACCGTCCCGCACCGCACGCGCGAGAAGTTCTCCGCCGCGTTCTACGCGGAGCTGGCCGCGAACCTCGCCTCGCGCCTGCCGTACGCTTTGAAGAAGTACGAGTCCCAACCGATGCGGCGCGAAGTGGAGGCGCGCGCCAACGGCGGCGACTTCGACGTGCTCGTCTGCGACTTTCTGACGCCGGCCGTCAACACGCCCGCGCGCCCGCCTTGCGCGACGCTTCTGTTTCAGCACAACGTCGAGGCGCTCATCTGGCGGCGACACTACGAGGTGCAGCGAAACCCCGCGAAGAAGGCTTATCTCTTCGACCAGTGGCGCAAGACGCGAGCCTTCGAGCGCGACGCGTGCCGACGCTTCGACTGGGTCGTCGCCGTCTCGCGCGAAGACCGCGAGATGATGCGGCGAGAGTACGGCGTCGAGACGGTCTCTGACGTGCCGACCGGAGTGGACACGGACTTCTTCCGCCCGTCGGGCGCGGAACGGAGAGAGCCGCACGACCTCGTCTTCACGGGCTCGATGGACTGGCTGCCGAACGAGGACGCCATCAACTTCTTCACCGAGCGCGTCATGCCGCTCGTCAAGCGTGAAGTGCCCGGCGTGACGCTGACGGTCGTCGGGCGCAACCCCTCGGCCGCGTTAGTCGAGCTGAGTAAGCGCGACCCGTCGGTGCGCGTCACGGGGCGCGTCGAGGACGTGCGGCCGTACATGGAGCGCGCCGCGGCCTACGTCGTCCCCATCCGCGTCGGCGGCGGGACGCGCCTGAAGATTTACGAGGCGATGGCGATGGAGAAGCCCGTCGTCTCGACGACGGTCGGGGCCGAAGGGCTCCCGGTCGCCGACGGCGCGGAGATTCTTCTGGCCGACGCGCCCGAGGATTTCGCCGCGGCGGTCGTCCGCGTGCTCAAGGACGAGGCGTTGTCAGCCTCTTTAGGCGCGCGCGCGGCGGCCGCCGTCCGCGAGCGCTTCGGGTGGCCGAAGGTGGCCGACGAGTTCGCGTCGGCCTGCGAGCGCGCCGCCGCGGCGCACCGCGAGCGAGCGCGCGCGGGCGGAGAGGTGGC
>DASQDT010000043.1:0-4764 GCA_035634035.1 Pyrinomonadaceae bacterium
CGCCCCGCCGCCACGCCCCAGCGCCTCCTCCGGGCACTCCGTGACGTGCGGCCCGCCCATCACGACCGGCACCCCGGCGGCGCGCAAAGCGTCGGCGAACCGGTAGGCGCGCGCCACCATCCGCGTCATCGCCCCGATGCCGACCAGCCCGACGCCCTCCCGCCGGACGAACCCGACCAGCTCCTCCTCCGTCATCGCGCGGGCGTTGCCGTCGACTAACAGCACCTCGTGGCCGGGCGGCGTCAGCGCCTGAAGCAGGAACATCCACAGGTGCGGCATGAAGTTGCGCGTCACACCGTTGTCCGGGTTGTAAAGCAGAATTCTCATCGTCGCCTCTCTCCACCTGAGGATAAAAAAGCCCGCACACTCGTGCGCCGTCGCCGAAACATGAACAAGCACCTGACGGCAAGACGAGTGAGTTAGGGGAACTCGATCCAGATGTCAGCGGGCGGATTCTTCGGAGGGAGTATATCACCTAAGTGCGCTGTAGCACATAAACAATCATCCTCTCTCGCAGACGAAGCGCACGATGCGACGGAGGGGTTTGAGAGAGGAGGCGGACTAAACGGCGTGGCACGATCCGGACGGGTGGCCCCCGCTTTACCGTTCGAGCCGCCGGTCGGCTTTACGCGCGGGTCAAGAGCCTACGACCGCGCACTTTCTTCCCGCGCGACCATCAGGTTGACCTTCTTGAGCTCCCTCCCTTTAATCCCGAAGTGGGTCGCCATCTGGACGATCTGGGCGGGGCTGACGAAATCCTTCGGGTCGGAACAGAATCTCTCCATCGTCGGGTCGAACTCGCGGCAGCCCATCGACTTGGGGATGTTAAGTCCGAGCCCGCACTTGCCGTCCTGCTGATACTGCCTACAGAAATCACAAACTATCAACGTGCAATTCCTCCGGAGCCCCGAGGCGCGTTGTGATGAACAGACCGCCGCGCGAAGCTCGACAATGTTATCGCCTCGTCGCCCTGCCGGGGGCGTCTCCGGCGCCGCGCCTTCTCTCTTCAAATTCCGCGGGTGATATTCGGCTTCCCGTCTATCCTATGCCGCCGCCGCGCGGCCGTCTGTGCGCTGTCCCACATACCGGCCAAAGTCACGGGAGTATCTTTGCGAGTTCGGCCGTCGGAGGCCACGTGTTCCACTTGGTTTCTACGCCGTGCGGCGGGGGGCGCGTGAAAGAAAAAAGGCCGGCCCTGTAAGCGGCCGACCCCTTGAGAGATGTGGCGGAGAGGGTGGGATTCGAACCCACGGTGGCCTTTCGACCACTCCGGTTTTCGAGACCGGTGCACTAAACCACTATGCGACCTCTCCTGACTTCGTGCGTCGCGCCCGGAAGAACGCCTGCATCAGCCCGCGGCACTCCGCTTCGAGCACGCCCGCCGTCAGCTCCATTTGGTGATTCAAAAAGCTCGCGTCGCAGACGCGGAAGACCGACTCGACCGCGCCCGCCCGCTCGTCCCGCGCGCCGTAAACCAGACGCCTCACCCTCGCCTGCACGAGCGCCCCGGCGCACATCGCGCACGGCTCGACGGTCGCGTACATCGTCGCGCCGACGAGCCTGAAGTTGCCGACCGCGCGCGCCGCCTCGCGCAGCGCGACGACCTCGGCGTGCGCCGTCGGGTCGCAGTCGGTGCGCGTCCGGTTGCCGGCGACGGCCAGCACGCGCCCGTCTTCGGCGACGACGACCGCGCCCACCGGCACTTCGCCGAGCGCCGCGGCCCGCCGCGCCGCCTCGACGGCCTCCGTCATCAGGCGCTCGTCCTCTTCGCGCGTCAGCGAATCCTCGCCCGAGCCTTGCCCCGTCTCCGTCCGCGCACGCATAAGCCGTCAGGTGATTTCAAGAAGCGAGAGACAAAAAGTGACTATAGGAAAGCGCCCCGCGCCTGTCAAGCAAGCCCCTTTTGATGTGCGCGGCGCGCACGCGGATGCACGCGGCCGACTCCGCGGGCAACCGACGGCCGCGCCCCGCGCCTCTCAACCCGTGGGCCGCGCGCGGCGGACGCGGGGCGCGAAAGTGAATCGCGCGCGGAGCCCGGCGCTTACTTTAATGCCGCCCCCGGCCCGAACGGTGTTATCATTCTCGGCGCAAGGCCGCGCAGCTACTCCCGGCCGCCGCCCCCTTTAGACCGTTAGGCCCGAACCCCGAAGATGAAGACGGAGACGCGAATCAGACCGGGCGCAGGCGCAGGCCCGCAGCAGACGCACGCGGCCCAGACGCCGCCGACCGAGCGCACCGCCGGGGGCATGACGGGGGCTCCGGCCGGGCGTCTCACGCGCCCCGCCAACTCGCCCGAGACCGCGCCCTCAGCCCACCAGACGACGACGCCCGAACAGTCGGCCGCCGCCAAAACGCCCGTCGTCCCGCGCAAGCTCGGCCCCGCCGAGATCAACACCGCGCTCATACACTTTTACCGCGGCGAGGTGCAGCGCGCCAACACTTGGCGCAACCGCCTCGACACGACGACCAACTGGGCCGTGCTGACGACGGGCGCGACGCTCTCGTTCGCCTTCTCCAGCCCGACCAACCCGCACTTCGTCATCCTCATCAACTCCATCCTCGTCGCCTTCTTCCTCTTCATGGAGGCGCGGCGCTACCGCTACTACGAAATCTGGTCGAGCCGCGTCCGGGTGCTTGAGACCGGCTACATCGCGCAGATACTTTCGCCCGACACGGCGGCCGACGACGCTTGGGCCGAGCACCTCTATCAGGATTTGATCAGCCCGCGCTTCACCATCAGCGAGTGGGAGGCCGTCGGGCGTCGCCTGCGCCGCAACTACCTCTGGATTTTCGCGCTGCTCGCGGCGAGCTGGAACCTGAAGGTCTACCTGCACCCCCTGCCCGCCTACAACTTCGAGGCGTTCATCGACCGCGCGTCGGTCGGCCTGCTGCCCGGCGAGGCGGTGCTGATGCTAGGCATCGTCTTCAACCTGTCGGTCGCCGTCTTCGCCGTCGCCACCATCCGCCTGAAGGAGGCGCGCGGCGAGGTCTTGCCGCAGCACGACTTCGCCACCTTGCGCCGGATGACGAATTGGGCGCGCCCCTCCGCGGCCGGCCCCGACGGCAAGCGCCGCGCGGCGACCCGGCGCGCCAAGCGCGCGCGCGAACGCACGCGCAGCACGCCGCGCTCGGGCACGCAGACCGGCGAGTGGCGTCGCCCCGACATCCACGCCTCGCAGCCGCCGGACGGCGGCATCCACGACACCGAGATGCCCGAACACGAGCCCGAGGCCACGCTGCGCTGAATGCTTGAGCTTGACGGACAGAGCTTGACGCTCGAAGAGGTCGCGGGCGTGGCGCGCGGCGAGACGGAGGTCGCGCTCGGGCGCGCGGCCCGCGAGAGGATGGCGGCCTCGCGCGAGGTCGTCGAGCGCATCGTCGCCGAGGGGCGCGTCGTCTACGGCGTCAACACGGGCTTCGGCAAACTCTCCGACGTGACCATCGCGCCCGAAGAGCTGCGCGAGCTGCAAATCAACCTCGTCCGAAGCCACGCGTGCGGCACGGGCCGGCCGCTCTCGCCCGAGGAGACGCGCGCGATGATGCTGCTGCGCGCCAACGTCTTGGCGATCGGCCTGAGCGGCGCGCGGCCCGTCGTCGCCGAGACGCTGCTCAAGATGCTCGCGCGCGACGTCCTGCCCGTCATCCCCGAAAAAGGCTCGGTCGGAGCGTCGGGCGACCTCGCGCCGCTCGCGCATCTGGCGCTCGCGTGCGTCGGCGAGGGCGAGGCCGTCCACGAGGGCGTGAGGATGGGCGGCGGCGAGGCCCTGCGGCGCGCGGGCGTCGAGCCTCTGCGGCTCGAAGCGAAGGAGGGGCTGGCGCTCTTGAACGGGACGCAGGGGCTGACGGCCGTCGGCGCTCTGGCCGTTGAGCGCGCGTGCCGTCTCGTGCGCACGGCCGACGTGGCCGGCGCGATGACGCTCGAAGCCTTGAAGGGCACGCCCGCCGCCTTCGACGAGCGCATCCAGCGCGCGCGCCCGCACCCCGGCCAGCGCGAGTCGGCCGCGCACCTGCTTGAGCTTCTCGCCGAGAGCGAGATACGCGAGTCGCACAAGGAGGGCGACCCGCGCGTGCAGGACGCCTACTCCTTGCGCTGTATGCCGCAGGTGCACGGGGCCGTGCGCGACGCGCTCCGGCACGCGCGCGCGCTCACCGAGACCGAGACGGGGAGCGCGACCGACAACCCGCTCGTCTTCGCCGAGACGGGCGAGGTCATCTCCTGCGGAAACTTCCACGGCGCGCCGCTCGCCTACGCCTTCGACTACGCGGCCGTCGCGATCGTCTCGCTCGGCAACATCAGCGAGCGCCGCACAGACCGCCTCACCCACCCCGACAAGAACGAGGGTCTTCCGGCCTTCCTCACGTCGCGGCCCGGCATCTCGTCGGGCTTCATGGTCGGGCAGATAGCGGCGGTCGCTTTGCTGAACGAGTGCAAGGTGCTGGCGCACCCGGCGTCGGCCGACAACCTGCCGACCGACGGCGGCAAGGAGGATCACGTCTCGATGGGGATGACGGCGGCCTTGAAGCTGCGCGCGATTGTCGAGAACGTCGAGCACGTCTTCGCCATCGAGCTGATGGCGGCGGCCGAGGGCTTGGAGTACCGCGCGCCGCTGCGTCCGGGCCGCGGCGTCGCGCGCGCCTTCGAGCGCGTGCGCGCGCACGCCCCGCGCCTCACGCGCGACCGCCCCCTCTCCGACGACATCGAGCGCGTCGCCCTAGCCCTCCGCCGCGGCGAGTTCGACCTATGAGGGGGAGTAGGCACTAGGC
>DASQDT010000044.1:0-20394 GCA_035634035.1 Pyrinomonadaceae bacterium
CTTCGGAGTAGAGCGCCGACCAGCGCGCGCGCTCCTCGGGTAGCGCCGCGCGCGCGACGAGTCCGCGCGGCGCTTCGCCGGGCGGCGTCCACACGCCCGCGGTCGTCGAGTTGGCGCTCACGCTCACGAAGCCGCGCGCGGCCAAAGCGTCGGGCACACGGACGCCTTCCAACTCCTGCCCCTCCAACTCCTCGTCGACGTAAACGTCACGAGCGAAGCCCGCCTCATCTGCGCGCGCGAGGAAGTCCGCGAGCGCCGCGAGCGAGCGCGCGCCCGGCGACATGAGCAGCAGCGCGCAGTACTCGGGCAGCGCCGCGTGCTCGACGCTCACGACGCCTTCGCCCTCTTCCCGCACGCGGCAGCCGAAGCTCCGCAGCCACGTCAGGTTGTTGGCGAGCGTCTCGCGGCGCAGTTGTTCGAGGGTCTGCGGCATCAGGTTTTCCCTCTTCAGAGGCGGACGAGGCGCGGCCCCCACGCGGAGTGTTGGCGGCGCGCGAGGTGGCCGCGCGCCCACTGCACGAGGTGGTAGGGAGGCGCGAACGCCTCGCCGCCCCACTTGCGCTTGAACTCGTAGTGGCCCACGGTCGGGCTCGGGCCGACGTTGACGTAGTGTGCGCCGAGACGGCGCGCGCAGTCGAGCATCCGCGCGTAGAGGAAGTCGGAGACGCCCTCGGTCTCGTCGTCGTGCGCGAGCAGGAGCCCGACGCACGCGTCGGCGAACGGCATGTGGAGCGCGACGAAGCCGCGCAGGCGTCCGTCGCGCCAAGCCTCGACGAGGCGGACGCGGCGCGCGCGCAGGATGGCCGGGACGGCGAAGGCGTACTCGGCCAAGTAGGTCGAGAGTTGGCGCTGGCGGTAGAAGCGCTCGATGAGCGCGAGGTGCTCGGCCGTCGCGATGCCGCCCGCGCGCGTCCGCGCCTCGAAGCCCGAGAGGCCTGCGCGCTTGTAGGCCCGCAGGCGCGCCGCGCCGTCCTGCCCGGCGCAACGGATGAAGAGGTCTGACGACATCGGGCCGCGGTGATATTTGACGACGCGGCGGAAGCCCTCGCGCCCGAGTCGCCGGGAGTCGAAGGGGCGCGGGCCGATGATGACGAGCGACTCGGCGCCGCGCTCGGCGGCCCACTTCAGGGCCGCGCCGCGCAGCGTCTCGTCCGTCGGCGTCGGCTCGCCGCGCAGGGCGAAGGCGCAGACGGTCGCCTCGCGCCCGTCGAAGTAGGAGACGAGGCCGTCTTCGAGGAAGGGCTCGCCGGAGACGAGCGAGGTGGCCCAGAAGTCGTGCAGAGTCGCGAAGCCGCGTTGGCGGACGCGCTCGGCGTCGCGGCGCGTGAGCATGGCTGACCGGAGTCCTATTCGCCGTCCTTCGGCGGCGGGGGCGGCGGGAAGCCGATGACGTAAGTGACCGGCCTCGGGTTCTCTATCTCGAAGGAGAATCTGTAGGTCGGCTTCCCGCCCGGTTCGGCGGGCGGCATCAACCGCGGCCCCTCGTAGCTCTTGCACACGGCCGCGCGGTCTTGCGTGCCGAGGATGCGGACGCTCGTCTGCGCCGGCTCCCACGGCAGCGTGACCGTGTAGCGGAGCGCGCGGGCGACGTGCCTCTGCCGCTTGTCCGGGTGGAAGTACATGAGGTTGAGGGCGTCGAAGTGGTTCGGCTCCTCTCTGGTCGCCTGCCACTGAAACTTGAGCGTCACGTCGAACGCCTCGCCCGGCGCGAGCGGCCCGCCCGGGCGGACGCGCACGACCTTGCGGTTCGGCTCGTTGAAGAGGACGGAAGAGTCCATCCTCTCCGCCCTCAGGTTGTCGGTCGCTTCGAGCCGCAGCTCCGAGACCTTGCGGGCGGGGCTCCCGGTGATGACGAAGACCGGCCCCTCCGAGGGCTCGCGCGAGACGACGCGCCCGCGCCGCCGGTACTCGCCGACGTAGAGCTCGGCCTCCGTCACGCCGACCTTGAAGTCGAGCTCCTCGTAGGCGTGCGCGGCGTCGAGGTCGTAGGCGACGTTGACGAGCCGGCGGACGGCCCAGTCCTCGACGGTCTCGTGCGCGGAGGTCGGCGTGACGCGCACCTCCTCGACGGGGCGGACGGGCAGGAGCACGTCTACGGACGGCTCGGTGCGGAAGCCGCCCTCGCCGTAGTCGTGGCGCGTGAGGCGGGCCTGAAAGGGGTTGCGCAGGTCGAGGACGTTGAACGAGCCGGTGTCGGGCGCGTCCCCCTGCGTGGCCGAGCCGGCGGCGACGACGTAGAGCCCGCGGACGACGGGGTCGTAGTTGATGGAGCAGTGGAAGGGCTCGTGCTGGTGCCCGTGGAGGACGAAGTGGAAGCGGTTTCTGTTGACGTACTTCAGGAAGCGCGGGCCGTCCTCCATCCAGTCGTAGACGCGGCTGAAGGCCGTGTCGCGCGACTCGGGCGCGCTCAAAGGGTGGTGATGCAGGAGCGCGATGCGGACGGCCTTGTCGTACTGCTCCTTCTTCGCCGGGTCTTGCAGGCAGGAGTTGAGGCGGCCCAACTGATGCGGCCCGATGCGGCCCGCGTTGGCCATCGGGCCGGGGTCGTTCGTGCTGTTGAAGAGGAAGAAGGCGACCTCGCCCCACCCGGCGTCGACGTAGAAGGGGCACGCAGGGTCGACCGCCTCGAAGCCGGCGCGCACGCGCCAGTCCTCGAAGTTGGCGAGCAGGACGTGCGTCTCCGACTCGTCGAGCCCCTTCACGACCCCCTTGCTGAAGTGGCCCCGCTCGCCGGACGCGAGGGTGCCGACGTGGTGGTTGAGGAGCGAGGCGGCCTTGAACAGCAGGCGGCGCGCCAAGCCGCTCCGGCTGAGGTCGGCGGCGCGCTCGAAGAACGTGTCGTGGTTGCCGGGGACGCAGAGGACGTGCGCCGCGCCGGCCGCGCTCTTTAGTTCCTTGAGGTACTCGGCGGCGAGATCGAAGCTCGCGGTGTCGCCGTAGTCGGTGATGTCGCCGGTGACGGCGATGACGTCGGGCCTGAGCGTCTTGAAGATTCGGACGAGCGCGTCGAGCTTCTGCCGGCTGTGGCCCTCGGCCTCGACCGTGAGGCCCACCTCTTTGCTCGCCAGCTCGAAGAGCTTTTGCAGGGCGGTCGGCGGCTCCGCGCCGATGTCGGGGTGTTTGATGTGGAGGTCTGAGATGTGCGCGACGCGTAGCATTTTCACTCCTTCGGGCGGGGGCGGCGGACGTTGAGGAAAGTCAGGTGGCCGAGCCCTGCGGCGAACTCCCCGGGGAGCGCGGCGAGTCGGGCGCGCGCGGCCGCGGCCGAGAGCAGATTCTGCCCGGCGGCGACGACCGTCGTCTGCCCGCGCGCCGGCCGCACCTCGCGCAAGGTGGCGAAGTGCGGCGCGAGTCGCGCGGCGGCCTCGCGCCACTCGGGCGCGGCGGCGGGCGCGCCGTAGACGTTGACGGCGTAGACGCCGCCCTCCGAAAGTCTGGAGGCGACGAGCGCCGCCAGCGCGCGCTCGCGGAAGATGGGCTTCGGGCCGGGCGCGGCGGGCCACATGTCGTCGAGGACGGCGTCGAAGCGACGGCGCGTGCGCCGCAGGTACTCCTCGCCCGGCGCGACGACGGCGCGCACGCGCGACGCCGCCAGACCGAAGTGTTCGTACGCCGTCTCGACGACGCGGGCGTCCAACTCGACGCCCGTAATCTCGGCGCGCGGGAAGAGGGCGCGACACTGTCGCGCGACCGTCCCGCCGCCCAAGCCGAGGAGGAGGATGGCGCGGACGGGGCGGCTCGGCAGCAGCAGGCTCCCCGTCTGCGAGTCCCAACTGAATCCGGTGAACAGGCGCTCGGGGTGGAAGTAGCTGAAAGTCCCTTCCGGCGCGCGAAGCCGCACGCTCCTGCCGCGACGGGCGAGGCTCAGGGTCTTCATACCGGAGCGGGATGAACAGTCGCCCCGCCGACTCCCGAGGGAGCGCGGCGGGGCGAGCGAAAACGCAGGCCGTCTTACTGCGCGATGCCGAGTTGCGAGAGGATGAAGGCGTAGTCGAAGGCCGTGTCGCGCAGCGCGTCGTAGCGCCCCGACGCGCCGCCGTGGCCGGCGCCCATGTTGGCCTTCAGCAGAAGGACGTTCTTGTCCGTCGTCATCGCGCGCAGCTTCGCCACGTACTTCGCGCCCTCCCAGTAGGGCACTTGGCTGTCGTTCAGAGAGACGCGGACGAGCATCGCCGGGTAGGCTTGGGCCTTGATGTTGTCGTACGGGCTGTAAGACTTCATGTAGGCGTAGGCCGCCGGCTCGTTCGGGTTGCCCCACTCAAGGTACTCCTGCACGGTGAGCGGCAGAGAGGCGTCGAGCATCGTGTTCATCACGTCGACGAAGGGCACGTAGTTGACGGCCGCGCGGAAGAGGTCGGGGCGCATGTTGACGACCGCCCCGAGCAGAAGGCCGCCCGCGCTCCCGCCGCGAATGACGAGGCGATCCGACGAGGTGTACTTCTCCTTGACCAGGTGCTCGGCCGCCGCGATGAAGTCGGTGAAGGTGTTCTTCTTCTGCATCATCTTGCCGGCGTCGTGCCAAGCCTTGCCGAGGTCGCCGCCGCCGCGGATGTGCGCGACGGCCCACGTCACGCCGCGGTCGACGAGCGACAGGCGGTTCGAGTCGAAGGTGGCGTTGCGCGGGATGCCGTAGGAGCCGTAGGCGTCGAGCACCATCGGGGCCTTGCCGTCGCGCTTCGCGCCCTTGCGGTAGAAGAGCGAGACCGGGATGAGCGTGCCGTCCGACGCTTTGGCGTAGACGCGCTCGGCCGTGTAGTGCGCCGGGTCGAAGTTGCCGAGCACGTCCTGACGCTTGAGCAGCTCGCTCTTGCGCGACGGCAGGTCGTAGTCGTAGACCGAGACGGGCGTGGTGAACGACTGGTAGCTGTAGCGGAGCTTCGTCGTGTCGAACTCCTTGTTGACGCTCATCCCGGCCGTGTAGACCGGCTCGGGGAACTCGACGTAGTGCGACGTGCCGGCCTTCGCGTCCGTGATGCGGAGCTTCTGCAACCCCCGCGCGCGCTCCGCGACGACGTAGAAGTCTTTGAAGAAGGACGCGCCTTCGAGCATCACGTCCGGGTTGTGCGCGATGACTTCCTTCCAGTTGGCGCGCGAGGGGTCGGCGACGGGCGCGGCGACGAGGCGGAAGTTGCGGCCACGGTCGTTGGTCAGGATGTAGAAGCTTGAGCCGTGGTGGTTGGCGTAGTACTCGTGGCCCTCCTCGCGCGGCGCGATGAGCTTGGGCGCTTCCGAGGGGCGGTCGGCCGGGACGTAGCGCGACTCGGAGGTGGTGGAGCTGCCCGACTCGATGATGACGAAGCCGCGGCTGCGCGTGCGGTAGGCGGCGAGGCGGTAGAGCTCGTCCTTCTCCTCGTAGACGAGCGCGTCCTTCTCCTTCGGCTCGCCGAGCGTGTGGCGGAACAGCTTGTGCGGGCGCTTGGCCGCGTCCTCGGTGACGTAGAAGAGCGTGCGGTTGTCGTTGGCCCAGAAGGCGCCGACGACCTTGCCGAGGTCTTCCGTGTCCTTGCCCGTGCGCAGGTCACGGACTTTGAGCATATAGTCGCGGTGGCCGTTGTGGTCGACGGAGTAGGCGAGCAGGTTGCCGTCGTCGGAGACCGTGTAGTTGCCGATGGCCGTGTAGTTGTGACCCTTGTTCAGCTCGTTGAGGTCTAAGACTATCTCCTCGGCCGCGTCGGGGCTCCCCTTCTTGCGCGCGTAGATGGGGTACTGCTGCCCCTCGATGGTGCGCGAGTAGTAGAAGTAGCCGTTCTCGCGGTAGGGGACTTGGGTGTCGGTCTGCTTGATGCGGCCGAGCATCTCCTTGTAGAGCGCCTCCTGCAGGCCGGCGGTCGGCTTCATCAGCGCGTCGGTGTAGGCGTTCTCGGCTTCGAGGTAGGCGGTGACCTCGGGCGTGCCCTTCTCGCGCAGCCAGAAGTAGTCGTCGACGATGGTCTCGCCGTGAATCTTCGTCTGCTTCGGGGCGCGCTTGGCGACGGGGGCGGCCGGGGCGGTGGTGACCACGGTCTTAGTGTTCTGCGCCGACGCGGCGGCGGCGAAGGCGCACGCGGCCGCAAGCGCGGCGGCGAGCGAGAGGGTCGAGGTATATCTCTTCATTCATTCCTCCAGAGCGTTTGGTCATAAAGGGCAGTTTCTTTCGGTGGGCATAAGGTGAGCGACCGGGACGACCGAAAAGTTCGGCACATTATAGGGACGCCGCGCGCCCCGCGGCAAGGACGCGCGCGGCGTTCGACCGCGCGCGCGGGGCTATGCTTAAATGGCTCCCGTCCCGGAGGAGCTTCCGTCGTGCTTCACGAAAACACGCTCGACGCGCGCCGCGCGGCGCTCGTCTGTATCGACATGCAGGAGTCTTTCCGGCAGGCCATCCCGGATTTCGCCGAGACGGCCGCGCGCGTCTCTGTGGCCGTCCGCGCGGCCGGGCTGTTGGGCGTGCCCGTCGTCGTCACCGAGCAGTACCCGAAGGGCTTGGGCCGGACGGCCGGGGAGATCCGCGCGGCCCTCGCGCCCGGGGTCGAGCCGGTCGAGAAGACGGCCTTCAGCTCGTGCGGCGCCGAGAAGTTTCTCGCGCGGCTCGAAGAGGCGGGCGCGCGCCAAGTGGTCGTCTGCGGCATCGAGGCGCACATCTGCGTCAACCAGACCGCGCACGACCTCCTCGCGCGCGGCTTCCAAGTGCACCTGCTCGCCGACTGCATCACCTCGCGCACGGCCGAGAACCGACGGCTCGGCCTCGACAAGATGCAGCGCGCCGGCGCGCTCCCCTCCTCCCTCGAACTCGCCCTCTTCGAGCTCCTCCGCGACGCGCGCCACGAACAGTTCAAAGCGATTCAGGGACTCATAAAGTAGATGGACTTACTCTCTTCACTCAACGAGCGGCAGCGCGAGGCCGTCACCGCGACCGAGGGGCCTTTGCTTATCTTGGCGGGGGCCGGGTCGGGCAAGACGCGCGTGATCACGGTGCGCATCGCCTACCTCATCGCCGAGCGCGGCGTCGCCCCCTACAACATCCTCGCCGTCACCTTCACGAACAAGGCCGCGCAGGAGATGCGCGAGCGCGTCGAGCGCCTGCTCGCCGGGCAGCGGCTCCAGAGCGCGCCGCTCATCTCGACCTTCCACTCCCTGTGCGTCCGCGTCCTGCGGCGCGACATCGAGAAGCTCGAAGAGGGCCACACGCGCTCCTTCACCATCTACGATCAGGACGACTCCGTCCGCGTCGTCAAGGCGGCCGTCAAGGACTTGGGCTACGACGACCAGCGGCTCGGCGCGCGCGCCGTGCAAGGGCAGATCAGCCACGCCAAGAACAGCGGCCTCGACGCCGACTCGTACGCCGCCCGCGTCGAGTCGCACGACGAGCGGCGCGCGGCCATCGCCCGCGTCTTCCGTCTTTACGAGGAGCGCCTCGTCTCGAACAACGCGCTCGATTTCGACGACCTGCTGATTAAGACCGTCCGGCTGCTGCGCAAGCGCGAGGACGTGCGCGCCCACTACAACGAGCGCTTCCGCTACATCCTCGTCGACGAGTATCAGGACACCAACAGCCTCCAGTTCGCGCTCATCCACTTCCTCACCGAGCGCCAGCAGAACATCTGCGTCGTCGGCGACGAGTCCCAGAGCATCTACCGCTGGCGGGGGGCGGACATCGCGAACATCCTGAGCTTCGAGGAGCAGTACCCGAGCGCGAAGGTCATCAAGCTCGAACAGAACTACCGCTCGACGCAGAACATACTCGACGCGGCCGGGTCGGTCATCAAACACAACCGCGAGCGCAAGGACAAGACGCTCTGGACTTCGAACCCGGCGGGCAGCGCCATCCGCTACTATCAGGCGCTCGACGCCGACACCGAGGCGCGCTTCGTCGCCGCCAAGATTGAGGAGCACCGGCGCGCCGAGCCCGCCTTGCGCGCGGCCGTCCTCTACCGCACCAACGCGCAGTCGCGCGTCTTCGAGGAGGCGCTGCGCCGCGCCGGCATCGCCTACAACATCGTCGGCGGCTTCTCCTTCTACGAGCGCGCCGAGGTGCGCGACATCGTCTCCTACCTGAAGCTCGCCCTCAACCCGCACGACTCGGTCGCGCTCATGCGCGTCATCAACACGCCGACGCGCGGCTTGGGCAAGCAGACGCTCGACGAGTTGGAGCGCCGCGCGAAGGACTACGGCGTCTCGCTGTGGGAGGCCATCGCGATCATCGCCGAGCAGCCCGAGGGCTTCAGCCCGCGCGCCGCCAACGCGCTGCGCAACTTCCAGCGCATCGTGACCGGCCTCGTCGCGCTCGCGCAGAAGGAGCCGGCCTCCGAGGTCGTCAAGGCCGCCATCCTCGACACCGGCTACTCGGACGCGCTCAAGACGGAGAACTCCGACGAGGCCGAGGCGCGTCTGGAGAACTTGCAGGAGCTTGTCAACGCCGCCGTCGATTACGACAAGGAGGAGGGCGGCGGGCTGCGCGACTTCATCGACTCGGCCGCGCTCGTCGCGGACACGGATCAGTACAAGCGCGATGCGCCCGTCACCTTGATGACCGTCCACTCGGCCAAAGGCTTGGAGTTCCCGCTCGTCTTCATCGTCGGCATGGAGGACGGGCTCTTCCCGCACGCGCGCTCGGCCTCGGACGCGGCCGAGCTCGAAGAGGAGCGGCGCTTGGCCTACGTCGCCATCACGCGCGCCGAGCGTTACCTTTACGTGACGCACGCGATGCGCCGGCGCGTCTACGGCGAGGAGATGACGTCCGAGCCCTCGCAGTTTCTGAACGAGATGCCGCACGAGCTGATGGAAGACCTCTCGCGCGGGCCGTCGTGGCTCTCGTTCGCGCGCTCTTCGTCGGCGGTCGAGGCGCGTCAGACGGCGCGCGCGCTGCGCGGCGAGTCGGGCGGCGCGCAGCAGGGGAGCCGCTACGCGGGCAAGACCTACGACAGCGTCGACTCCATCGCCGAGTTCTTCCGCCAGCGCGGCGACAAGTTCAAAGGCCAAGCGGGTTCCACGCCCCCGCCGTCCGCGCCCGCGCGCCCCTCCCAACCCAAGAGCAGGTCGGCCGCCGCCTCGCCGCCCGGCTCCTCGTCCCCGTCGTCCTCTTCGGGCGGCGAGTTCGCGCCGGGCACGCACGTCCGCCACCCGAAGTACGGCCGCGGCCTCGTCCTCCGCCGCGAGGGCGTGGGCGACGCCGCCAAGCTCACCGTCAGCTTCCCCGGCTTCGGCCAGAAGAAGCTCATCGAAAAGTACGCGGGCTTGGAGAAAGCCTGACGCCACCCGGCAACCTCGACATGAAGTCGGCGCGCCTGTCGCAACTGCTGCTCACCGCCTCGGCGCTCGTCGCGTCGGCGCTCGCGCACGCCGCGCGCGCGCAAGATGACGGGCAGCCGCGCCTGACCGTGCAACTCGGCCACGCGTCGGGCATCAACGCGCTCGCCGTCTCGGACGACGGCCGGCTGGCCGTGACGGGCGGCGCGGACGCGTCGGCCGTCCTGTGGGACGTCGCGACGGGCGCGGAGCTTCGCGCCTTCCGCGGCCACTCGAAGGGCGTGCGCGGCGTCGCCGTCTCGCGCGACGGGCTGCGCGTCGTGACGGGCGGCGAAGACGGGCTCATCATCCTCTGGGACTCGGCGACCGGGAGAGAGCTGCGGCGCGCGCGCTCGCCCGAGGGCGGGGTGCAGGCGGTCGCGCTCGCGCCCGACGGGCGGACGTTCGCCGCCGGACTCGACATCAACTTCCGCTCCGGCATCGCGCCCGCGACGAGGGCGACGCCGAGCTACCTCTACGTCTGGGACGCGGAGGGCGAGGGCGAGCCGCGGCGCTTCGCGGAGGTGACTTCGCCCGTCACGTCCGTCGCCTTCTCGCGCGACGGCCGACAGCTTCTCGCCGCCACCTACGAGGCGGCGGCCGGACACGTCGCCGTCCTCTGCGACGCCGCGACGGGCGCGACCTTGCGCCGCTTCGACGGCCACGAGGGCTTCGTCAACGCCGTCGCCATCTCGTCCGACTCGAAGCTGGTGGCGACGGCCGGCGAGGACGGGACGGCGCGCGCGTGGGACGCGGCGACGGGGAAGGAGCTGCTCAAGCTCGCGAACCATCGCGGCGGCGCGCGCTCGGTCGCCTTCTCGCCCGACGGGGCGCTCCTGCTCACGACCTCTTTCATGGACAGGTCGGCGCGCGTGTGGGACGTGCGGAGCGGGCGGCTCTCAAAGAGCCTCGACGTGGGCGTGCAGCTCTACCCCTCGGCGGCCTTCACGCGGGACGGGAGCGCGGCGCTCGTCGCGAGCAACGAGGAGGTCGTCCGGTGGGACTTCGCCTCCGGCAAGAGCGAGCGACGCTTCTCGTCGTCGAAGGGCTCCGTCAACCACGTCTCCTTCTCGCCCGACGGTCGCTTCGTCAAAGTCGAGAGCTACGGCTCGGTCGTCATCTGGGACGCGCGCGGCGGGCTTGAGCCGATGCGCTTCGAGAACACGTCGGCCGACAACGTCGGCTTCTCACGCGACGCCCGCCTCATCTTCAGCGGCTTCCGCGAGCCCGACCTGTGGGACGTTTCGAGCGGCGCCATCGTCCGCACGCTCGGCGAAAACCTCCCGTCCGCTTTGACGACCGGGCTGCTGACGCTCGACCTCGCGCCGCCCGTCCTCTCGCCCGACGCGCGCACGGCCGCGACCTGCGACGCGCACGCCGTCGTCCTCTGGGACGTGTCGAGCGGCGCAGAGCTGCGCCGCCTCAAGGGTCACACCGAGGAGGTCACGCGCGTCTCCTTCTCGCCCGACGGCAGGAAACTTTTGACGGGCAGCCGCGACAAGACCGTGCGGCTGTGGGACGTCGGGACGGGCGCGGAGCTGCGCCGCTTCCCGCGCGGGCTCGCGTTCCCCGCGCCCGAGTGGTTCTCGCCCGACGGACGCTTCGTACTCGTCGGCGGCGACGGCGACACGACCACGCTCTACGACGCGGAGACGGGCCGCGCCGCGCGCGAGTTCAAGGGCGCGTACCTCGTCGCGCCCGGCGAGGAGATCGAGTTCTCGCCCGACGCGCGACGCCTGCTCCTCCGTAGCGACGAGCGGGGCGCGGACTCGGCCTCGCTCTACGACCTCGCGTCGCTCTCGGAGGTGCGACGCTTCGCGGGCGCGCTCGCCGTCGCCTTCTCGCCCGACGGCCGCACGGCGGCGACCGGCGACCTCTCGCGCGCCGTGCGCCTGTGGGACGTCGAGACGGGGCGCGAGCTTCGTCGTCTGGAAGGTCACGCGGGGATGTTAAGCTCCGTCGCCTTCTCGCCCGACGGGCGGCTCGTCGCCACCGGCAGCCACGACGGCACGACGCGCCTGTGGGACGCGGCGACGGGGCGCGAGCTTCTGCGCCTCGTCTCGTTCAAGGGCGGCGACTGGGTCGCCGTCACGCCCGAGGGGCGCTTCGACACGAACAACCTCGACGGCCTCCGAGACATTCACTGGACTCTCCCCGACGACCCCTTCACGCCGCTCCCGCTCGAACTGGTCATGCGCGACTACTACGAGCCGCGCCTGCTCGCGCGCGTCGTCGCGGGCGAGCAACTGCCCGCCTTGCGCCCGCTCGCCGAGTTGAACCGCGCGCGCCCGCGCGTCGAGATAAAATCAGTCGCGCCGCAGGCGGGGAGCCCCGAGCTTGTGACGGTGACGGTCGAGGTCGCGCCCGTCTCCGGGCGACAGCGGCGCGGCGGGCGCGAGGCGCGCGTCGAGTCGGGCGTCTACGACCTGCGCCTGTTCCGCGACGGCCAACTCGTCGCGCAGTCGCCCGCGCGCGACGACTTTCAGAGCGGCCCTCATGCGTCGCCCGACGCCGAGGCCGAGCTGCGCGCGTGGCGCGAGGCGACGCGCGTCGCGGCCGAGGCGGGCGAGCCGCGCACGGTCAGGTTCGAGAACGTGCGGCTGCCGCGCGCGCGCGACGCGCGACGCGTCGAGTTCGCGGCCTACGCCTTCAACGAGGAGCGCGTCAAGAGCGCGACGGCGCGCGCGCACTTCGACGCGCCGCCGGACGTCGCGCCCGCGCGACGCCGCGCCTACGTCGTGACGGTCGGCGTCAACGAGTACGACAACCCCGCCTTCCGCGACCTGCGTTTTGCGGCCAACGACGCGCGCCTCATCCAACGGGTCGTCGCCGAAAAACTCGCGGGCGCGGGCGAGTACGAGGTCGTCACCGTCGCCCTGCTCTCCGAGGGCGAGGCGCGCAAGGGCGCGGCGCAGAACGCGCGCGCGACGAAGGAGAACCTGAAGGCCGTCCTCGACGCGCTCGCGGGCCGCGCCGACCCGTCCGCGCTCGCGCGCGTGCCCGGAGGCGAAAGCCTGCGACGCGCCGCGCCCGAAGACCTGCTCCTCGTCTCCTTCTCGGGCCACGGCTACGCGGGCGCGCGCGGCCGCTTCTACCTCGTCCCCGAAAACACTTCGCCCGACGGCGCGCACCGCGCGGCCGACGAGGTTCTCGGACGCCTCGTGTCGAGCGACGAGTTGGGCGCGTGGCTGCGCGACGTGGACGCCGGGCAGATGCTCCTCATCATCGACGCGTGCCACTCGGCGGCGAGCGTCGAGGGCGGGGGCTTCAAGCCCGGCCCGATGGGCTCGCGCGGTCTGGGTCAGCTCGCCTACGACAAGGGGATGCGCATCTTGGCCGCGAGTCAGGCCGACGACGTGGCGCTCGAAAGCGACCGCCTCGAACAGGGGCTTTTGACGTTCGCGCTCGTGCGCGAGGGGCTGGCCGAATCGCGCGCCGACTTCCGCCCGCGGCCCGACGGCCGCGTCACGGCCGGCGAGTGGCTGCAGTTCGCCGAGCGGCGCGTCCCCGGCCTCTACGAGCAGGTCGTCGCGGGTCTGCCGGTCGCGAAAGACGTGACGACCGTCGTCGGCTCGAAGGACGTGACGAACGCCAGCGCGGCGGCGGCAACGGCCGCGATGCGCGCCCGCCGGAGCGCCTACCAGCGCCCCGCGCTCTTCGACTTCGCCGCCCGCCGCGCCGACGTGGTGCTCGCGCGCGAGCGGCCTTAGGAGGGACGTGTGGACAACGAGGAGATCGCGCGGAGGTTCGAGCGTCTGGCGGTGCTGATGGAGTTGCGCGGCGACGACCCGTTCCGCGTGCGCTCGTACCGCAACGCCGCCGAGATAATCGAGACGTGGCCGACGCCGCTCAAACGCATCGCCGGCGAGGAGGGCTTGAAGGGCTTGCAGACGCTGCCCGGAGTGGGCAAGGCCATCAGCGCGAAGATTGTCGAGTTGCTTTCGACGGGGACGTTCGAGGCGTGGGAGAAGTTGACGGCCGAGACGCCCGAGACGGTGCTCGACCTTTTGCGCGTCGAGGGCGTCGGCATGAAGACGGCCGCGACGCTTCACCAGCAGTTCAAAATCTCTTCACTCGCAGACCTGCGCCGCTTCGTCGACGGCGGCGGGCTCGACCTCGTGGACGGCGTCGGCGAGAAGTCGGCCGAGCGCATCGCGTCGAGCGTCCGGCGTCTCACCTGACGACTAATCTACTTCGCGGCCTGCGCGGCCTCGGCGCGCTTGACGATGACGAGCGTGATGTCGTCGCCGGCCGGCGTGCCTTGCGCGAACTTCGTGAGCGCGTCGTCAATCTTGTCGCGGATGCCGGCGGCCGAGCGGTGGACGTTGTGCGCGACGGTGTCGGCCAAGCGGCCCTCGCCGAACTCCTCGCCCTGCGGGTTGTTCGACTCGGTGACGCCGTCGGAGTAGATGACGAGCGCGTCGCCGGGCTGGAGCTGCGTGCGCCCCTCGCGGTAATCGGCCATCGCGAAGAGGCCGAGCGGCGGGCCGCCCGCGCCGAGTTTTTCGACCGTGCCGGCGGCGTGGATGATGAGCGGCGGGTTGTGCCCGGCGTTGACGAACGAGAGCGCGCCCGTCGCCGGGTCGAGCTCGGCGTAGAAGAGCGTGACGAAGCGGTTGGCCGGCGTGTTGGCTTCGAGGTAGCGGTTGACGGCGACGATGGTCTCGACGAGCGCGTGGTGCGAGGCGACCTGCGCGTGGACGGCCGCGTGCAAAGACGACATCAGGAGCGCGGCGGCCGTCCCCTTCCCCGACACGTCGCCGAGCGCGATGATGTAGCGCCCGTCGGGGCGCTCGATGAAGTCGTAGTAGTCGCCGCCGATCTCGTACGAGGGGAAGCTGATGCCCTGCAACTCGTAGCCGGGGACGTTGGGCGGCCCGGCCGGCTGGAAGCGCTGCTGGATCTCGCGCGCCAGCTGCAGCTCGCGCTCCATGCGCTCGCGCTGCAAGTGCTCTTCGATGAGGCGCGCGTTCTCGACGCGGATGGCGGCGACCGAGCCGAGCGTCGTCAGGACTTTCAAATGGTCTTCGGTGAAGCGCGCCTCGGCGAGCGGCGAGTCGGCGTAGATCATGCCGAAGATGCGCTCGCCGACCCCGAGGGGGACGGCCAAGACGGAGCGGATGCCCTGAAACGTCACCGTGCTCGACATGAAGCGCGGGTCGTGCTGCGCGTCGGACGTGAGCACGGAGTGGCCGCCGCCGACGACCTCCTGCACGATGGTGCGGCTGACGCGAATCTCTCCGACCTCCTCGCGCGCGTCGCGCATCTCGGCCACGCGCGGGACTAACTCGCCTTCGGCCTCCTCCCTCAGCATGATGATGCAGCGCTCGGCGGGCACGGCCTCGAAGACGAGGCGCGCCACCTGACGCAGGGTCTCGTCGAGCGTGGCCGAGGCGAGGAGCGTGACGCCCACTTTGCTGATGAGCGCGAGCAGGTCGCTCTGCGCGGCGGCGGGCGCGGCCTGCGCGGCCTGACGCGCCTGCTGCGCGAGGCGGACTGCGCCCGAACCCGTCTGCGTGCGCGCGCCCTCGATGGCTTCGAGCAGGCCCGACGTGGTGCGGTGGCCGGAGTCGAAGGCGATGGTCGCCTCGGGCAGCGGCGCGTCGGCGTCCGACTCGGAGATGGTCGCGTTGGGGATGAGGCCGGCCGCCCTGTCGGAGAAGACGATCTCGGTCTCGCCTATCTGGATGCGCCCGCCGGGGATGAGCGGCACCGCGCCCTCGACCTTCACGCCGTTGTAGAACGTGCCGTTGGCCGAGCCGAGGTCTTGGAGGACGTACTGGTCGCCCTCGCGCCGCACCTCGGCGTGGACGCGCGAGGCGAACGGGTCGGGGACGCAGAGGTCGTTGCGGGCCGAGCGGCCGATGGTGATGCGCAGGCGGCCGAGGGCGAACGTGTCGGGCGCGCGGTCGGGGTATTCGACGAGTAGGTCAGGCATAAAAAGTGTGACGGGTGACGGGTGACGGGTGACGGGCGACGAGCCGGCTGTCAGCAACCGGCGTTCAGGGCTCGGCTCAAAAACCTTTCCGGAGGCCGACTGCCGGCCCGCCCTTCGTCGGTCGTCACTGGCTTCGGATTCGGTCGAACTCGCGTTCGAGCTGTTGGACGTAGCGGCGCGACTGCGCGCCGTAGCTCCCGCTCTGCGCGCGCTGGAAGTAGCCGAGCGCGGCGACGATCTCGGCGCGCTTCAGGCTCGACACGTCTTTGCCCTCGACGAGGTTGAGGCCGAGGAAGTAGTTGGCGTCGGTGACGCCGCCGCGCGCCGCGGCCAAGAATTCCGAGACGGCCGCGCCGCGGCTGCCGCCCCGCCACAACTGCTGGCCGCGCTCGTAACGTCCGGCCGGCGACATATCGGCCGGGGGCGGTGTCGTCGCGGCGACCGAAGGCGCGGGCGCGGGCGTCGGCTGCGTCGAGACGGTCGAGCCGCTCGTGTTCGCCGTCGAGGCCGTTTCGGTCTGCTCCTCGCCGGGCCGCGTCTCGCGCGTCGGCTGCGGCGTCGGCGTCGGCGAGGCCGAAGTCAGTTCCGAGAGGTGTTGACGCGCGGCGGCGGCGACCTCGGCGGGCGCGTTGGCGGCGAGCCTCTGGTAGACGGCGCGCGCCTCTTCGCCGCGGCCCGCGAGGCGGAGCGAGTCGGCGAAGGCGAGCTGGTCGGTCGGGTCGCCCTCGCCCGTGAGCGCGAGCAGGCGGCGGTAGCTCTCGACGGCGTCGGCCGGCAGACCCTCGGCCAGTTGCGCGGCGGCGAGCGCGCGCCACGTCGTGAAGTCGTTCGGTTCGTACTGCGTGGCGGCGCGGAGCTCCTCGATGCCGCCGCGGCGGTCGCCGGTTTCGAGCAGCACGTCGCCGAGCCGCCGGTGCGCGCGCGCGTTCGTCGGGTCGAGTCGGACGGCCTCGCGCAAGCGTTCGAGCGCGCCGCTCAAGTCGCCGGCCGCCATCAGGCTCTCGGCCTCGGTCAATCTTTCTTCGGCCTGCGCGCGCGCGTCCGACGTGGGCGCTTCGGCCGGCGCGCTCGGCGCGCCGTCCGCGCCCGCCCTGTTGATGAAACGCAGCGCGAGCCAGCCGGCGAGCACGCCCGCGATTAAGAGCACGGCGCAGACGGCGATGACGACGGGCCAGACGTTGCTGCCGCGCCGCCGCGCCTCGGCCTGCGCGGCGGCGGACTGCGACGCGGCGGCCGCGCCCTGAGCCGCAGCGGCGTGGCCGGCCGACTGCGCGCCGCGCGGCGGGGTGGGCTGAACGCGCGCGGGCGTCTGCCCCGTCTCGAAGGGGCGCGACTGACGCGCGGCCAAGACGGTTCTCTCGTCGTCGAAGTCGCCCGCGTTGGCCGGGCGCGTGACGTCGAAATCTTCGTCGCCGTCGGCCGGGCGCGGCGCGGGCGGCGGCGAGCCGGCGGCCGGCTGACGCCCGACGAGCTCGCCCGTCGTCGCGGACTTCCGCGGCCCGCCGTCCTGAGCGTCGAGGCTCTGACTCTGCGGGCCGGCGACGACGGTCTTGTAGGGGTCGAACGGCGCGGGCTGCGACGGGGGCTGCTCGTCACGCCGCAGCATACGTTCGAGTTCGGAGGAGCCGACGCGCGCGGTCGGCTGCGCTTGGCGTCGCGGGTCTTCGGTCGCGAGCCCGTCGGTCGTGCGCACGTCGTCGGTGAGCGGGATGGTGGCGGCCTGCGGCGAGACGGTCTCCGCGCCCTCGCCCATGCCGCTCGTCACGCGCAGCGGCGCGCCGCACTTGCGGCAGAAGCGCGCCTCCGACGCCCACTCCGCACCGCAGTTTGCACAGGTTCTGTTCATCGGGGTTTCTACTCAGACTTTTCCGCGAGGGCCGTGTCCGAAGGGGCGGGGCGCGCGGGCGTCGCGGGGCGGCGGCGCGCGGCGCGGCGGTGGCGCACGACGACCGTGCCGGCCACGAAGTCGTGGAGCGCGCGCCCGTCGGCGTTGAAGACGGCGACGAGGAAGCCCAAGCCGAGCGTCGCGACCGTGAGCGCGTAGCCGAGCGTGTGGCGCACGAGCGCGCGCGCGAAGCTCAGTTGACGGCCGTCCGCGCGCTCGATGCGCAGGCCCGTCACCCACTTGCCGATGGTGCGCCCGCTGAAGCCGGCGAGGACGACGAAGTTCAGGAGCGCGAGCGCGGCGACCGCCGCGTAGCCGAGCGTCGGGAGCCCACGCCCGCCCCAGCGCGCCGGCCCGCCCGCGAACACGCGCGCGATGAGCGTCGAGGCGGCCATCACGGCGGCGAGCAGGGAGTAGTCGATGAGGAGCGCGCCGCAGCGCAGCGAGAAGGGGGCGCGCAGGCGTTCGAGCCGCGCGGCCGTCGTGGCGCGGGCCGCGCTGACGGCCGCCGCCGTCGTGTTGGTCGCGCCCGCGCGCGCGCGCGTCGTCTGTTCGATGTTCGCCGACAAGGTTTTTAAGATGCGTTCAGCAACCAGCTTTCGGCTTCCAGCTCTTCGTTTCGGCTGAACGCTGAGACCTGATTGCTGACATTTACCCGATTAGAAAATGGAGCGTCGTCTCGCCGAGGCGAATCTTGTCGCCGTGTTCGAGCGTGCGCGGCTGCCGGGGGCCGAGACGAATCGTGTCGTTGACGACCGTGCCGTTGACCGAGCCGAGGTCTTCGACCAGATACGTGTCGCCCTGCCGCCAGATGCGCGCGTGGCGGCGCGAGATTTTCGTCTCCGGGTCGAAGGGCGACAGGTCGACCTCCGGAAAGATGTTCGAGTGCGGGTCGCTGCGGCCGACGAGGTTACTCTCCTTCGGCAACTCAAACGCGCGATTCAGCTCCGTGGTTCCCATCACGACGAGTTTCGCCGTGGCGCGGGCCGCGCGCGCCGAGGCGGCGGCCGAGGCCAAAGGCTGACGCGCGCCGCAGTGGGCGCAGAAGACGTCGTCGGCCGCGATGCGCCCGCCGCAGAAGCCGCAGTAGACCATCTCGACGGCGACCGTCGAGCCGACCTCGCGGTTGGCCGGGAAGAGGCCAGCGCCGTAGTTCACGTTGCCGGCGCGCAGGCGTTCGAGGTGCTGCGCGAGCGTGTCGCGCATATCGGCGGCCGAGCGGAAGCGCGCCTGAACCTCGTACTCGACGGCGCGCATCAGGATGGTCTCCATCTCGTTCGACAGCGCCGGGTTGTGCTGGCGCGGGCGCGGGTTCTTCGTGAAGTCGAAAATGAGGAGCGGGTTGTCCTGCGGGTCAGCGCCGGTCAGGAGGTGGAACATCGTCGCGCCCAAACTGTAGATGTCCGTGCGCGCCTCGGCCTTGCCGCTAAACAACTCGGGCGGGGCGTAGCCCATCGTGCCGACGGCCGTGACGCCCTTCTCCTCCTTCTGCACCCAGCGCGCGATGCCGAAGTCGATCAGCATGACGCGGCCCGTGTTGCCGTCGATCATCAGGTTCGCGGGTTTCAGGTCGCGGTAGATGATGGGCGGGTTCTGGCTGTGCAGGTAGTGCAGAACGTCGGCGACCTGCGCGCCCCAGTCGGTGACGGTCAGCTCGTCGATGCGGCCGCCGGGCGCGTTGCGCAGACGCGCGAGGAAGTCGCCCCCCGAAATGTACTTCATGACGAGGTAGAAGCGGCCGAGGCCCGAAGACTCGTCGTAGAAGTAGTCGTAGATGGTCGGAATCGACGCGTGTTCGAGAGAGGCCAAGAGCATCGACTCGCGCTTGAAGTCGGCGATGGCCTTCTCGTGCTGCTGCTCGTCGATGTTCGACTGCACCATCTCCTTGACGGCGCGCGGGGCGTCGCCCAAGTTCTTGTCGCGCGCGTAGTAGACGGCTCCCATGCCGCCGCCGCCGATTTTTTTGACGATCTCGAAGCGGCCGTTGAGCAGCGTGCCGGGTTCGAGCTGCTTGTTCGCGCCGCGACCGCCCGTGCCCGTGCCGCCGACGCGGCCCGTCGGGCGGAAGGGCGCGCCCGTGCGCGACGAGACGTACGCCTCGCCCGTGTCGCCGCGCCGCGGCTCCTCGGAAGCCCCGCCCGTGTTCGGACGCGCGTCGGGCGCTTGCTCCGCGGGCGCGTCCTCGAAGGGCGACATCTGACGCTCTTGCGGCTGCGATTGGGACTGCGACTGCGATTGCGGCTGCGAGTCGGGCGCGGCCGCCTCCTGTGGTTGAGAGGGTTGCTGACCGGCGTCGGTGTTGTGCTGGTCGGGGCCCTCGGCGTCCGGCGGCTTGGGCTCGAAGGTGCGCGCGCCGATGAGCGTCGGCTGAAGCTGTTCGTCCAGCACCTCGGAGGCGGGCCGCGCGTCCGTGTCCTGCGTCTGGTGTTGTTCTGCGGAAGACGGCGCGGCGTCGTCGGAGGAGGCGGCGGCGGCGCGCGCGCGTCCGCCCGGCCCGTCGTCGCCGGGCGAGGCGAACTCGGCCGCGGGCGCGTCCGGCGAAGAGGGCTCGCGCACGTCTGCGGGCGGCTCTTGGAGCACGGCCCCGCAGTTACCGCAGAAGCGATCACCGGCCGAGACCGACGCGTCGCATTGGAGGCAGAAGGACATCCCCATTCGAAACTACTTGATGACGTGGAAGCGCAGGAAGGTCTTGCCGACGATAACCTCGTCGCCGTCGCGCAAGGGCTGGCGGTCGCCGGGCATCAGACGCCTCCCGCGGTTGATAAAAGTGCCGTTGGTCGAGCCCAAGTCTTCGATGTAGTACTGCCCCGCGCGGCGCGTGATGCGCGCGTGGCGGCGCGAGACTTTGGCCTCGGGGTCGTCCGAGTCGAGGTCGACGTCGGGGAAGATGCCGCCGTCGGCGTCCCAACGCCCGATGTGCGCCTCGTCCTCGCTCAGAGGGAACTCCTTGCCGACCGAGCGCCCGCGGTGGATGACGAGCTTCGCGTGCGCCGTGACCGCGGCGGCCGAGCCCGAGGACAAAAGCGACGCCCCCGGCTGCACGACGCCGCCCGCGCCGCCGCCGCTGCCCGCCTCGCCTTGCGACGCGCCCGACGCGCCTCCCGATTGCGAGCCGCCGCCCGAAGAAGAAGATGATGACGACGACGACGAGGAGGACGAGCCGACCGGCGTCTCGCGCGGCGCGGCGCTCACGCTGTCGCTGCTCTCGAAGCGGCCGGCCATCGTCGCGGCCGCGCGTCCGTGTTGGGGGATGGTCGTCGGCGTCGCGGGCGAGTCGCCGTGCGCGCCCGCGGCGCGCCGCTCG
>DASQDT010000045.1:0-1866 GCA_035634035.1 Pyrinomonadaceae bacterium
CCGATGCCCACCAGCCCGACGCCCTCCCGCCGGACGAAGGCGACCAGCTCCTCCTCCGTCATCGCGCGGGCGTTGCCGTCGACTAACAGCACCTCGTGGCCGGGCGGCGTCAGCGCCTGAAGCAGGAACATCCACAGGTGCGGCATGAAGTTGCGCGTCACACCGTTGTCCGGGTTGTAGAGAAGGATTTTCATATCCGCTGCTGCACTACTGTTTTAAAGGGTGATGACTGCGCTGGGAGAAAGATTGGCTTCTCGATTCCGAACAACGTGGAGTTGAAGCGCGGACGGAGTATAACAGATATGTTCGGTTTCGGGCACACGGCGCGTGCCGAAGGCGGCCGGCTTTTAGTTGCGCAGCGAGTGGATGGGGGCGGGGACGCGCCCGCCGCGGCGTATGAAGTCGGCGCAGCTGTACGAGTTGATGGGCATGATGGGCGCGCTGCCCAACAGCCCGCCGTACTCGACCATGTCGCCGACCGACTTGCCGGGGACGGGGATGACGCGCACGGCCGTCGTCTTGTTGTTGACGACTCCGATGGCCATCTCGTCGGCGATGAGGCCCGAGATGGTCTCGGCCGAAGTCGAGCCGGGGACGGCGACCATGTCGATGCCGACCGAGCAGACGCTCGTCCACGCTTCGAGCTTCTCCAGAGTCAACGCGCCGACGCGCGCCGCCTCGATCATCGCCGCGTCCTCCGAGACGGGGATGAAAGCGCCGCTCATCCCGCCGACCGAGCTCGAAGCCATCGCGCCGCCCTTCTTGACGGCGTCGGTCAGAAGGGCGAGCGCGGCCGTCGAGCCGGGCGCGCCCGCGCGCTCGAAGCCGAACGCCTCGATGATCTCCGCGACCGAGTCGCCGGGCACGGGCGTCGGCGCGAGGCTCAAGTCGATGATGCCGAACTGTATGCCCAAGCGGCGCGCGGCCTCGCGGCCGACGAGCTCGCCCGCGCGCGCGAGCTTGAACGAGAGTTTCTTGATGAGTTCGGCCAGCTCGTGAAGCGGCAGCTCGCGCGGCGCGTGGCGCAGCGCGTGGTTGACGACGCCCGGCCCCGAGACGCCGACGTTGATGACGGCCTCCGCCTCGCCGACGCCGTGGAACGCGCCCGCCATGAAGGGGTTGTCCTCGACCGCGTTGGCGAAGCAGACGAACTTCGCGCACGCGATGCCGCCCTGATCGCGCGTGCGCTCGGCCGCGTCCTTGATGATGCGCCCGAGCCGCGCGACGGCGTCCATGTTGATGCCGGCGCGCGTCGTCGCGACGTTGACGGAGGAGCAGAGCCGCTTGGTCGTCGAGAGGGCTTCGGGGATTGAGTCGAGGAACATCTCCTCGGCGCGCGTCGCGCCCTTGTGAACCAAAGCGGAATAGCCGCCGACGAAATCCACCCCGACGCGCGCGGCCGCCTCGTCAATCGCGCGGGCGAGCGTGACGTAGTCGCCCGCCGAGCGCGCGCCCCCGGCGACGACCGCGGCCGGCGTAATCGAGATTCGCTTGTTGGCGACGCGCAGACCTATCTCGTCGCCGATCTCGTCGACCACGGGGACGAGGCGCGCGGCCGTGCGCTCTATCTTCTCGCGGACGCGCGCGGCCGTCTCCTCGACCGACGCGCCCGAGCAGTCGCGCAGGGAGAGGCCGAGCGTGACGGTGCGCACGTCCAAGTGCTCCATCTCGGTCATGCGCACGGTCTGTAGGATTTCCGCCTGCGTGTATTCCATAGGTTAAGAGAGGGGGCCGCACCCTTCAGCTGAGGACGTAGTTGAGTAGAAGCAGGAAGAGGAAGAGCAGGAAGAGTACGACCGAGATGAGGACGAAGCGCAGGCCCGTGTCTTCGGACGCCTCCTCTATGACGCCCATCGAGGCGTCGCG
>DASQDT010000046.1:0-5393 GCA_035634035.1 Pyrinomonadaceae bacterium
CTCTGCTGCATTCGCGTCGTAAGAATTCTTAACCAACTCTGCGATGGCCGGTACAGCACCTGAATACATCTGTAAGCCCAAATGCTTTATTAAGCCGCCAGCATACTTCATAGTTAAAACATATCTAGAAGGGCGCTTGCCTCCTCGGTTACTAGCTCCCACCTTGCTTTTGGCGGCGGAAGATTTTCGTCTGCTGTTGTTCTTAGGGGTTTGCATTTGAGATGAATAGTTGACGCCCGAGTTCTCGAGCTATGTCAGGCAACTTCAATTCAAATACTTCTGGCCGCTGATCTTCGCTTAACACGCATAAAACTTTACGACGCCTTCGGTGCATCTCGAAAGCAATGTTGCACGCTGGGACTATCTATCTCTATCGTTAGGCAGCAAAGCGAACGCGCTTTAGAGCGGTTCGGCGTGGATTATACCTACGTTCACGTCTCGCGTGTAAATTGATTTAATTACAGATTTTATGGGTGCTTAGACCATCCGTGAGATCGAAGATATCTCATCTTCATGGCTTGTCTAACTAAGGATCATTCGCAATGACTTATGTATTTTTCGCATTAGCTTACGTGTATTCGCAATGACTTATGTATTTTGAGACTCCGAGGCTCAGGCGGGCGACCGTCTCGACGTGGTGCGTCTGGGGGAAGAGGTCGAAGGCGCGGACGGAGTCGAGGGTGTAGCCGGCGGCGAGGAGGGGGCGGAGGTCGCGCGCGAGGGTGGCGGGGTCGCAGGAGACGTAGGAGACGGCGCGCGGGCGGAGCCTCACTAAAACTTCCATGACGGGCTTCTCCGCCCCGGCGCGCGGCGGGTCGAGCAGAACGAAGTCGGGCGGGGCGAGACGCGCGGCGCGCGACGAGAGCCAAGCGCCGACGCCCGCGGTCTCGACGCGCGCGTTCGCGAGTCCGGCGTCGGAGAGGTTGCGGCGGGCGAAGCGCGCGGCCGCGCGGTGGCCCTCGACGCCCGTGACTTCGCGGAAGCGGCGCGCGAGCGGGAGCGTGAAGAGGCCGACGCCGCAGTAGAGGTCGAGCGCGCGAGCGCCCGCGGCGTCGCGCGTCGCTTCCTCGACGAGCGGGCCGAGGAGCGAGTGGTTGATCTGGAAGAAGCAGGTGGCGTCGAAGCGGTAGCGCTCGCCGCCGACGTTCAGTTCCTGCTCGCGCGCGTCGCCCGCGCCGACCGGCGGCGCGAGCGAGACCTCGCCGCCACCGCCGACGACGGCCTCGAACTCGCGCGCGCCCTCGGGCAGCTCGTCCTCGCTCATCAGCGCGCGCAAGTTTGTGAGACGCGCTTGGAGCGGCGGCAGCACGACGGGGCACTCGGCCACGTCGCAGACCTCGTGCGTGCCGCGCTCGAAGTATCCGAGGTGGCGTTTCAAGGGGTCGTGTTGCCACTGCGCGCGCGTGCGGTAGCGCCACTCGGCGGGCGAGGGCGTGACCTCGACGGCGGGCGGCGGGTCGATGCGCGCGACGCGGCGCAGACAGTCGCGGATGATTTCGGACTTGGCTTCGAGCTGCGCGGCGTAGGAGAGTTGCTGGAAGTCGCAGCCGCCGCAGCGTCCGAAGTAGGGGCAGGGCGGCTCGACGCGCGAGGGGCCCGCCGCGAGCAGTTCTTCGATTGACGCGAAAAAGGTCGTGCCGCGACGGGAGCGGACGCGGACGCGCGCGCGGTCGCCGGGCGCGGAGAGCGCGACGAGGATGGTCTGGCCGCCGGCGTGCGCGAGGCCGAGGCCGCCGGGCAGGATGCGCTCGACCGTGACCTCGACCGAGTCGCCTTCGCGCGGAGAGTCCGTCATCGTCAGTCCGAAGTCTACAGCGCCCTCCGCGCCGCCGAATCGGGCGGCGCGGAGGGCGCTAAAGTTTTTCGCGGGCCTAGTAGGGCTGCTGGCCCGACGAGTAGGGCGGCTGCTGCTGCGCCCACGGCTGCGTGGGCGGCGGCGGCGAGATGAAGCTCGGGCTCGTCTCCTCCAAGTCGAGCTCGATGCCGCCGACGACGCCGGCCGCGACGTTGTAGATGAGGCCGCCGACGAGCCCGGCGAGGAAGCCGATGATGCCGTAGATGACCGGAATCATCACCATCGCCATCAGGCCGCCGACGATGCCGAAGCCGGCCGCGCTCGCGCTCCCGCGGCCGCCGATGCCCGACATCGCCGACGCAAAGATCATGATGAACAGGCCGTAGAAGACGCCGATGATGAGGCCGATGCCGGCCGTCACGATACCGGAGATTTTCGCGTAGGAGAGGACGCCTACGCGCTTGACTGTCATGGTCGCCATTTCGAAAATTCTCCTTCACCCGCAGGGGGATTTTTTCTGCTTCAGAGGTAGAACAAACTCATGCGCGGGACGCGGAACTCCTCGCGCAGTTGTTTGGCCACGAGGTTGTCTAAAGTCTGCTCGTAGGTGGCGCGCTCCATCCGCGCGCGGTAGGGCTTTAGTTGCTCCTCGGCCGCGGCGCGCGCCTGAGACAAGTGTGCGGGCGGCAGCGACGCGCGCGCCGCGCGGTCGAGCATCTGTTCGAGTCCGGTGAGCGCGTCTTCGAGCCGCTCGGCGTCGGGCCGCGCGCTCGCCGTGAAATCCCGCTCAAGCTCTTCGAGACGCGCGGCGGCGCGCCCGAGAGCCTCGCCCAACTCTCCCGCCCCGCCCGCCCTCTCTCGCGCGCGCTCTATCTCGGCGCGGCACTCCCGCAGGTGGCCCGCGATGACCTCGCGCGGGAACGGGAGCGACGACGGCGACGACTCCCCGCGCGCGGCGCTCTCGCCCGCGCCGTCGCCGTTCGCGCCGGCCGCGTCCGCCGGGGCGGATGCGCCGCGCTGGCCTTCGAGCCACTCGGCGAACTGCGCCTCGACCTCCTCCTGACAGTACATCAGGGACTTGACGGTGCGTCGGCGCGGGCGCGCCTCGTGCGAGTCGAACGCGCGCTCGATGCCGCGCAGGGCGACGTGGAGGGGCACGCCCGAACTCTTCCAGCTTTCAATCAACGCCCAGTCCATCGGGCTCAGCAGAAGGTGCTTGCCGCGGCGGCGGATGAAGGTGTCTTCGATCTCCGTGTAGTAGTTGAAGTAGTTCATCGGAGGCGCGGCCCGCGGGCGCGTCGAGAGAGGATACGCCTTCTCCCGCCGCGTGTCACCCGCCGGCCCGCGCGCGCCCCGCACGCTCGTAAATCATCCGCAACCCGTCGAGCATCAGCGTGTCGTCGACGGCCTCAATCAGCTCCGACCCGGCCGCAATCAGCGGCGCGAGCCCGCCCGTCGCCACGACGCGCACGCGCCGCGCCGCGCCCGCGCCTTCGTCGCCCTCGCCGCCGCCCGCCGTCCCTTCCGAAAGCTCCTCCATCATGCGCCGCAGGATGCCGTCGACCAGAGAGACGTAGCCGTGAAAGAGGCCCGACTGAATCGCGCCGACCGTCGAAGTGCCGACGACGCGCGCCGGCCTCTTTATCTCGACGCGCGGCAGCCGCGCGGCGCGCGCGAAGAGTGCGTCGGACGAGATGTTGATGCCCGGCGCGATGACGCCGCCGAGGTAGCGCCCCGCGGCGTCGACGGCGTCGAAGGTCGTGGCCGTGCCGAAGTCGACGATGATGCAGGGCGCGCCGTACTTGGCGCGCGCGGCCACCGCGTCGGCGATGCGGTCTGCGCCCACGTCCGACGGCGGGTCGTAGAGGATTTCGAGCCCCGTGTCGGTCGCGTGGTCGAGGAAGAGTGGCGTCAGGCCCAAGTACTCCTCGGCCATCCGGCGCAGGGTGTAGTTGAGCTGCGGGACGACCGACGAGATGGCGATGCCTTCGATGCGGGCGTGGTCGATGCCGGCCAGCCCCAAGAGGTTCCGCGCGTGCAGCCCGTACTCGTCCACGGTGCGCTCGCGCGCCGTCGTCAGACGCCAGTGCTTGACGAGCCGCTCGCCGTCGTAGACGCCGAGTGAGGTGTTGGTGTTGCCGACGTCGATGACGAGCAGCATCGCTCTCATAAGGGTCTGGCCGCCAATCACCGCGCGGGGCGACGACGGGCGGCCAGACGGTTCAAAGTGGGCGGGGCGCGCTCGCCGAGCGCGCCCCGCCCGCGTGTTTACGGCAGCGCCTCGACAGTCACGAACACGCGGAACGTGCCCGCCTGAACGATGTTGAAGAGGAACTGCAGGTTGATGGACTGCCCGTTGGCGAGCGGCTGCCCTGTGGAGAGCGGCTGCGCCGGGGTGTTTGTCGGCACCATGCTGGAGTTGAGTCCGCCGCCGTTCGGCTGGGCCGGGGGCGTCTCAAGCACCGTCCCGCGCACGGTCACCACGCCCACGCCCGTCACGGTGGCGACCGTGTCCGACGACGAGGTCGCGCGGATGTCGGCCGTCCCGACGGGTGCCGGGCCCGCCGTGATGTCGTAGAAGTGGAACCGAAGCGCGGTCACGGGGCCGCCCGTGTTGTTGGTGAACGTGCGGCGTATCGAGACCGTGCCCGAGTTGCCGCTGCCCGTGCGGACGCGGTTCGGCGAGCTCGACGAGGCCACGGCCGGGTCGAGGAGCTGCGCGCCGATCTGCGTCAGCGTCTTCCCGTTCGGGCTCGCCCTCTTCTCCGGCCCCGGCGCGCCGAGTTGCGGCGAGGCGTTGTCGCCGACCGCCGTCGCGTGCGTCGTCGAGACGACGACGAAGTCGGTCGCGTTGTTGTTCGCGTCGGTCGGGACGGGGATTTGACCCGGGTTCGTCATCTTCCGCACGAAGCTGTACTCGCTCGTCGAGTTCATGGCGTTCTGAAGCGTCGTGCCCTCGCGCAAGAGGTCGCAGAGGTTGGCGGTGTTGAGGCCGAAGCCGACGCCGTCGAGTTTCGCGACCGACGAGAGGTTGAGGATGTCGGCGACGTTAAAGAGCCCGACGTTGACATCCTGACCGAGGTCGGCCAGCAAGACCGCGTCGCCCGTGCCGATCGTCGTCCCGTCGCCGGTCGGGTGACCGGTGAGCGAGAACTGCGAGCCGGTGAACAGGAAGTGGCCGCGCGCCGGGATGGTCGTCCCGTTCGGGATGAGCCCGACGATGACGGGGTCGCCGCCGCAGCCGTTGTTCGAGGCGACGAGCGCCCACGCGGTCGGCCCGACCGTGACGGGCGTCGCCGAGTTGTTGTGAATCTCGACGAAGTCGTCGCCCGGCCCGCCCGGCCCGGAGGTGCGGAGCTCCGAAATCAGCACCGCGCCCGGCGTGTTGACGGTGATGGTGCCCGTCGCCTGATTGTCGAGGATGGCGGCGTAGTTGCCGACCGCGCCCGTCAGGTTGACGAGGAAGGTCTCGTCGGGCTCCGTCTCGGCGTCGGAGAGGACGGGGACGGAGATGGTCTTGAGCACCTCGCCCGCGCTGAAGACGACCGACCCGTTGGTCGTCGTGTAGTCCGCGCCGGCCACCGCCTTGCCCGGCCCG
>DASQDT010000047.1:0-25301 GCA_035634035.1 Pyrinomonadaceae bacterium
TCAGGACGACAGGTACGCGCCCGCGCCGAGAGAGAACAGGCTGAGGCGCGTCAAAATCTCCAACAACGTCTTTTCGGATATCAGCTACGAGCGGTGGGGCGGCGACGGGTGCTTCCTTAAAATCGTGGCCGGCACGGATTCCGTCACGGTCGAGCACAACACGGTGCTCCACGACGGCAACATCACGAAGATGGGCGGCGACCCGCACACCAACTTCGTCTTCCGCAACAACATCGCGCGCCACAACGAGTACGGCGTCTTCGGCGACGGCGTGGGCTACGGCAGCAACACGCTGGCCGCCTACTCGCCCGGCGGAGTCTTCGCGCGCAACGCCATCGCGCGCGAGGTCAACGCGCCGTGGAACACGGAGCTCGTCTACCCGGCCGGAACCTTCTTCCCCGCCTCCCTGCAAGAGGTCGGCTTCGTCGACGCGCCCAACGGCAACTACCGCTTAACCTCCACCTCGCCCTACAAGAACGCCGGCACGGACGGCCGCGACCTCGGCTGCGACATGGTCGCCCTCGAAGCCGCGCAGGGCGGGACGCCCACTCCGACTCCGACGCCCACGCCCACGCCCGCGCCGACTCCGCTCCCGACGCCGCTCCCGACTCCCGCGCCGACGCCGCGGCCCACGCCCGTCCCCGGCAACTTGAAGGATCGCGTCAAGCGCGCCAAGACCGACGCGCAGGTCGTCAGCAACCAACTCGCCGGCACGGAGCAGGCGGACGCGAGCGCCTCGGCCGCGCCCGCGACCGTCGCGCCGCCCGAGGCCGTCAGCCAGCTCGCCGTCGTGCTCAGCGAAATCGAGCGCGCCCACGCGCAGTTCAGCGGCGAGCGCGGACTTTACGAGGCGGACGCGCGCATCGACTCGGAGCTGACCCAAGCGCTCGCCTACGCGCGCCGCGCCAACGACGCGACAGCGACGGGCACGCTCGCGCAGGTGCGCGAGAACCTGCGCACGGCCATCGACCACCTCGAAGCGAGCGACGTGCTGCTCATCTACGGCGACGTGGCCAACCTCGGCGACGTGGCGCAGTACTTCGTCCGCCAGCACTACGTCGACTTCTTCGGGCGCGAGCCCGACGCGGCGGGCCTCGCCTACTGGACGGCGCAGCTCGAATCCTGCGGCGCGAACGCCGGCTGCTTGGCCGACAAGCGCATCCACGTCTCGGCCGCCTACTTCCTCTCGACCGAGTTCCGCCAGACGGGCTTCCTCCTCCACCGCCTCTACCGCGCCTCCTACAACCGCACGCCCTACTACCGCGAGTTCGCCACGGGCGTCGAGGAGCTCGGGCGCGGCATCGCCGTCGGCTCGCCCGACTGGGAGAACCGGCTCGCCGCCAGCAAGCGCGAGTTCGTCGAGGCGTGGATTCGCACGACCTCGTTCCGCGCGCGCTTCGGCTCTCTGACGAGCCGACAGTTCGTCGACAAGCTCGTCGCGAACACGGGCGTCGAGTTCACGCAGGCGGAGCGCGACGCGCTCGTCGCGGCGATTGACGGCGGGGAGTCGCGCGCGGTCGTGCTGATGCGCGTCGCCGAGAACGCGGCCTTCTCGCAGCGCGAGCGCAACCCCGCCTTCGTCGAGATGCAGTACTTCGGTTATATGCGGCGCGACCCCGACCCCGTCGGCTTCGGCTTCTGGCTGAAGAAGCTCGACGAGCACGGCGGGGACTTCCACGCCGCGCAGATGGTCAAGGCCTTCCTCGACTCGACCGAGTACCGCTCACGCTTCGGCAGACCGTAACAGGCGACGGTCGGCCCGAAAGCGGCCGGCGGGCGGGCGCACGCACTTCAGCTTTGACTGTCATGGCTGATGTCTCGCGCCCCCCGCCGGCCGCTCACTTTTTGACAACCCGCGCGGGCGCGTGCCATGTTAATCTTCAGAGAGGCGCGCGCAACGTGCGGCCCGCGCGCCCCGGTGCCACACGCCCAGAGTCTTTCCAAACTTCCAGCCGCCCCGACAAGATGAAACAGGTCATCCGCAAAGGTCTCAAGGAGATCGTCGTCGACGACGTGCCCGACCCCGTCCCCGCGCCGCACCACGTGCTCGTGCGCCCGCACTACTCGCTCATCAGCAGCGGCACGGAGACGGCGAGCATCCACAGCGAGGGCGTCATCAAAGAGGTCGCCGACAACCCCTCGCACCTGCGCAAGGTCTGGGAGGTGATGAAGCAGGCCGGCCCCGTCCGCACCGTCTCGGAGGTGCGCGCCAAGTTCAGCGAGTATGCCGTGCTCGGCTACTCGGGCGCCGGTCTGGTCGTCGCCAAACACCCGACCGTCACCGACCTCGAATTGGGCGCGCGCGTCGCCTACGGCGGCGAGGGGACGGGCCACGCCGAGACGATTCTCGTCGGCCGCAACCTCGCCGCGCGCGTCCCCGCCGGAGTCCCCTTCGAGCACGCCTCGTTCGCCACGCTCGGCAGCATCGCGATGAACGCCGTGCGCACCTCCGGCGTCGGATTGGGCGAGACGGTCGTCGTCATCGGCTTGGGCCTCGTCGGCCAGCTCGTCGCGCAGCTCGCGCGTCTGCAAGGCGCGGTCGTCGTCGCGACCGACTTGCGACAGGAGCGCGTGCGCCTCGCGCGCGAACTCGGGGCCGACTACGGCGTCGAGCCGGGCGGCGCATCGGCGGCCGAAGTTTTGGCTTCGGTGACGGAGGGGCGCGGGGCGGATTGCGTCTTCATCGCGGCGGCGGCGAAGTCGTCCGCGCCGTGCGGGCTCGCTTTGGACTTGGCGCGCGAGCGCGGGCGCATCGTCGTCGTCGGCGCGGTCGAGATGAGTTTCCCGTGGCACGAGATGTACATGAAGGAGATTCAGCTCTTCATGTCGCGCGCCTACGGGCCGGGCAGCTACGACGAGTCTTACGAGCGGAAGGGAATCGACTACCCCGTCTCTTACGTCCGCTGGACGGAGAACCGCAACATGGAGGAGTTCCTCCGACTCGCCGACGCCGGACGACTCCAACTCGACGCGCTCGTCACGCACCGCTTCGCGCTCCCGGAAGCGCCGCGCGCCTACGAGACGATCATGAACCCGGCCTCGGAGAGCTTGGCCGTCCTGCTCCGCTACCCGGCGGCCGACGAAGAGGCGCGGGAAAAAAGTTTCGCGCCGCAACGCCGCGTCGAGGTCGCCGCCGCCGCGAGTGAGAAGAAAGATGGCGAGTTGGGATTCGCGCTCGTCGGCGCGGGCAACATCGCGCGCTGGGCACACGTCCCGGCGATAAAGAAGGCTCCGGGGGCGCGCCTGCGCGCGGTCTACTCGGCGAGCGGCGCGCGCGGCAAGAGCTACGCGCTGCGGTTCGGCGCCGACTACTGCACGTCGGACTACGCCGAGGTTCTGCGCGACCCTTCGATAGACGTGGTGCTCATCGCCTCGCGCAACCAGCAGCACGCGCGGCAGTCGCTCGAAGCGCTCGAAGCCGGAAAGCACGTCTTCGTCGAAAAGCCGATGGCGCTCACGGTCGAAGAGTGCCGCGCGCTGGTCTCGGCCGTCGGCGAGACGGGCCGCCAACTCACGGTCGGCTTCAACCGGCGCTTCGCGCCCTTCTACCGCGAGCTGAAACAGAGTCTCGCGCGCCGGGCCGGGCCGGCCGTCCTCAACTGCCGCGTCAACTCGCCCGGCATCTCCGGCTCCTACTGGATGGCCGACCCCGCAATCGGCGGCGCGATTCTCGGCGAGGCCGTCCACTTCGTAGACCTTCTTTATTGGCTGCTCGACTCGGAGCCCGTCGAGGTCGCGGCCTACAGTCTGCCGACGGGCCGACAGAACCCGATAGGCGAGAACAACGTCGCCGCCACGTTCCGCTTCGCGGACGGGTCGGTCGCGAGTCTGACCTACTGCACGGTCGGCAGTAAGACCTCGGCGGGCGAGCGCGTCGAGGCGTTCGCCGAGGGCGTCGGCGTCGCTACCGAAGACTTCAAGCGGCTCTCGGTCAGAAAGTCTCTCAAGAGCGAGCGCACGCGCTGGTGGGGCGAGAAGGGCTACGACGCGCAGCTCGCCTCCTTCGTCGCGGCCGCGCGCGCCGGCCGCGAGCCCGAAGTCAACGTCCGAGACGGCGCGCGCGCCACCATCGGCTGCCTCGCCCTCATGGAGTCGGCGCGCACGGGCCGCCCCTGCGAGATAGACCTGCGAACGGTGACGGGCGACGAGTGACAAGTTGAAAACCTGTCTTTGACTCGTCACCCGCCACCCGTCACTTTATTTCCCGATGAGAGTCCTACAACTCGGCCCGTACCCGCCGCCGTACGGAGGCGTGCAGGTCAACCTCGTCGCCATCCGCCGCGGCCTGCGCGAGCGGGGGCACGAGTGCTTGGTCGTCAACGTCACGCGCCACCGCAAGGAGGAGCGCGACGAGGTCTATTACCCCGAGACGCCCGCGCAACTGCTCGCGCTCCTGCGGCGACTGCGCTACGACATCATCCACCTTCACGTCGGCGGCGACGTGCCCTTGCGCCTCGCCGCGCTCGCCTTCGCCTGCGCGACCCTCGGGCGCGGGCGCTCCGTGCTCACGTTCCATTCGGGCGGCTTCCCGTCGTCGCCCGAAGGCTTGCGCGCGCGGCCCGCTTCCCTGCGCGGCTTCGTCTTCCGGCGCTTCGACCGCATCATCGCCGTCAACCCGCGCATCGGAGAGCTGTTCGGGCGCTACGGCGTCGAGCCCGCGCGCGTGCGGCTCATCTGCCCGCACGCCGCGACCGACCCGCGACCGGGCGCGGAGCTGCCGCCCGCGTTGCGCGAATTCTTCGACGCGCACGGGCAGGTGCTCTTGACCGTCGGGCTGCTCGAAGAGCACTACGACCTCGCGCTGCAAATCGACGTGCTCGGGCGCGTGCGCGAGCGCTTCCCCTCGGCGGGGCTCGTCATCATCGGGTCGGGGAGCATCGAGGAGGAGCTGCGCCGCCGCATCGCGTCGAAGCCTTACGCCGGGCACGTCCTCCTGTGCGGCGACGTGGAGCACGACGCGACCCTGCGCGCCATCTCGGAGAGCGACGTTTTTTTGCGGACGACCTTCTACGACGGCGACTCGATTTCCGTGCGCGAGGCCCTGCACGTGGGCGTGCCCGTCGTCGCCACGCGGACGGAGCTTCGGCCCGAGGGCGTCAGACTCGTCCCCGTCGGCGACGGCGCGGCGCTCGCCGAGGCGATTACGTCCGAACTCGCGGGCGCGGCGTCGCGGAAGGTTGATGAGAGCGTCGCTGACAAGAATCTCGGGGACGAAAACGTCGCCGACGAGAACGTCGCGGCCGTCGTGGAGCTCTACGAGGAGCTTCTGGCGGGGCGTCGCGGGTGAGGGGCGCGGCCGTCGCCGCGTGGAAGTGCGGGCCGTTTAGGAGTTTATGGAGAGTTCGCGGCTTGGGTCGGGCGCGCGCCTCCGGCCGTTTTTTGTTGCCGCGCGCGGTCGCGCTGCGTTAAGCTGGAGGCCGGCCTGTCGGACGCGAGACGCCGTCCCCGAGCGCACGCGCCCTTTCCGCCGTGAAAGTCCGAGCCGCAACCCCGAAGCCTTTTCACAGATTTCTCAGACGATGACGACGCCCGCCCCCCAAACGTCAGCCCGCCGCGACACGTTCGCCCGCCCGGTCATCCTCGCGGCGGCGATCGTGTTCGCCTACTGGGGCGTCCTCGCGCGCCTCGGGCGCTTCTGGTGGGAGGACGACAACTACTCGCACGGCCTCCTCATCCCCTTCATCATCGGCTACATCGTCTGGACGAAGTGGGACGAAATTGTGAGCGCGCCGAAGCGGCCGCTGACGATGCTCGGCGGGCTGATGGTCGCCTCGGCGCTCCTCGCCCTGTGGGTCGGGACGGCGGGCGCGGAGCAGTTCACGCAGCGCATGTCGCTCGTGCTCCTGCTCGCGGGCGCGGCACTCTACTTCTGGGGCGTGGGGCTGCTGAAACTCTTGGCCGTGCCGCTCGCGCTCCTCGTCCTCGCCATCCCCATCCCTTCGATACTCTTTAACAAGGTCGCCTTCCCGCTCCAACTCTTCGCGTCGCGCTGCGCGGTGTGGGCGATGCGGCAGTTCGACATCCCCGTGCTCCGCGAGGGCAACGTCATCGAGCTTCTGCCGCTCGGCTCCGCGACGACGAAGAAGCTCGAAGTCGTCGAGGCGTGCAGCGGCATACGGAGCCTGATGACGCTCGTGACGCTGGCCGTCGTCTTCGCCTACTTCACGTCGCCCGACGACCGCGACACGCCCGACGGCCGTCGTCGGCCGTTTCATCGTCGCTACTCCTTCTGGCGCGCGCTGCTGATTGTCGGCGCGGCCGTCCCCATCGCGATCATCACGAACGCCGGCCGCGTGAGCGGGACGGGCGTGCTCGCGCGCTACTACGGGACGGAGGTGGCCGACGGCTTCTTCCACACCTTCTCGGGCTGGGTCGTCTACATCGTCGCCTTCCTCCTGCTCTTCGCCTTCGGCTGGCTCATCGACCGCTTCAACCCCGAGCGCCGCGGGCCGGGCGGCGGGGGCGGCGGCGCGCGGGCGACGGCGAGGGACGCGACCGTCGAGGCTTCGGCGGCGAAGGATGAGGGCGTCCCGGACGGCGACCTGCCCGTCGGCGCGACGCCGCGGCCCGCGATGTCGGTCGGGCGGACGGACGCGGGTCTGAGTTGAGTTAAGTAAAAAAGATGAGAGCCGGTCAAAAACGTTTCTGGGTCGTCGTCGCCCTCATCCTTGCGGGCGGCGCGCTCGTCAACTTCTGGGAGCTTTCGGGCGAGGCGCGCATCGAGCGCCGGCCCCTGAAGGAGTTCCCGGCGGAGTTGGGCGGCTGGCACAGGCTTCGGCCCGACGCGAAGTTCGACGCGGCGACCGAGGCCGTGCTCAAAGCCGACGACTACGTCCTGCGCGACTACGGGCGCGACGGCGCGATGGCCTCGCTCTACGTCGGCTACTACGCGACGCAGCGGACGGGCGCGACCTACCACAGCCCGCTCAACTGTATGCCCGGCACGGGCTGGACTCTGAGCACGCCCGCGACCGTCACCGTCCGCCCCGAGGACGGCTCGGCGGCCTTCGAGGCCAACCGCTACGTCGTGCAGAACGCGAGCGAGAAGTATATGCTCGTCTACTGGTATCAGGGGCGCGGACGGGCGGTGGCGAGCGAGTACACGGACAAGCTCTACGTCGTCATGGACTCGCTGCGCCGCCGCCGCTCCGACGGCTCGATGGTGCGCCTGCTCGTCCCCGTCCGCGGCTCGGAGGCCGAGGCCGAGCGCGTGGCGCTCGACGTGGCGGCGCGCGTCTCGCCGCGTCTGTCGGAGTTCGTGCCGAATTAACGGGAAAGTCGGGCGGTTTGCCGGAAGGCGGGCCGGATTCGGCGTTTCCACTGACTGTCGCCGCCGCGACCCGCAGCGGCGGCGCATTTGACAAGAAGGTGAGCCTGAAAGGGCCGACTTTATTGCAAGCCGTGAGGCGTTTGCCCCGCCCGCGACCGACGCGCTAAAGTCACGCCCCGAGGCTGACACGAAAAGTTTTGTCACGGGAGCTCTCATCCGCGGTCTTGCCCTCCGCGGACGACCGGGCCGCCCGCGACGACGCTTGCGGCCCGGTCGGAGGCCGACGCCGAGACAGAGCGGTTGCCCCGCATGGTCTCGGACGCCGGGCGGCCGAGTCCGCGAAGAACACACAGGAGTGCCACAGATGAATCACGCAGAGTGCCCCCGCGTCCGGCGAAGCCTCCGGCTCGTCACGCTCGCCTGTCTCGCCCTCGTCCTCGCGGTCGTCACCGCCGGCTGCACCGACCCCGCCAAAGCGAAAGCCGAACACGTCCAGCGCGGCGAAGCATTCCTGCGCGAGCGCAAGTACCAAGAGGCCGCGCTCGAATTCCGCAACGCCATCCAGATCGACGACAACTTGGCCGCGGCCCACTGGGGTCTGGCGCGCGCCTACGAGGGCTTGCAGCGCGCGGGCGAGACCTTCGACGAGTTGGCGACCACCGTCCGCCTCGACCCGTCGAACAGGGAGGCGCGCTTCAAGCTCGGCACGTTCTTCCTCATCGCCAGCCAGCGCGACGGCCAGATCAGCCGCCCCGAATTTCTTGACGAGGCGCAGAGCCACGCCGAGGAACTCGTCAAGCAGGACGACTCCTACATCCCGGGCCGCGTGCTTCTCGCCAACGTGCTCGCCGCGCGCGGCAAGCGCCCCGAGGCTCTGGCCGAACTCAACCGCGCGCTCGAACTCGACCCGCGCCGCGTCGAGACCTACGTCAGCCTCGCCGGCTTCTACTGGAGCGGCAACGAGACGCAGAAGGCCGAGGAGGCTTTCCGCCGCGCCATCGAGGTCAACAACTTCGCCTCGCTCGCCTACGTCGAGTACGGCAAGTTCCTCGTCCAGCAGAGGCGTCTCGGGGACGCCGAGGCGCAGTTCCGCAAGGCCGTCGAGGTCGACCCGACGAACCGCGACGTGCGCTTCGTCCTCGCCAGCTTCTACCTCGTCAACAACCGTCTCGAAGACGCCGAGGGCGCCTACCGCGCGCTCGCCGAGCTCGACCGCGACAGCCCCGAGGGCCGCGCCCGCCTCGCCGACTTCTACGCCTCGGTCGGGCGTCTGGACGACGCGCAGAACACCTACCGCGAGATCGTCGGCCGCTGGCCCGAGTACGCGCGCGGCTTCTACCGCCTCGGCGAGCTGGGCCTCCAGCGCGGCGACCTTCAGGGCGCGAGCGAGCAGGTCGCCGAGCTTCTCAAGAAGAACGCGCGCGACCCGGACGCGCTCCTCCTGCGCGCGCGCGTCGCGCTCGAACGCGGGCAGACGCGCGAGGCGATTAACGACCTCAAGGAAGTCTTGAATCAGGAGCCGCGCTCGCAGATGGCGCTCTACTTCATGGCCGAGGCGCAGTACCGCGACGGCCAGATCGAGCAGGCGCGCGCCTTCGCCGGCGAGGTCGAGCGCTTCCACCCCGACTTCCTGCCGGCCAAGCTGATGCAGGTGCAGATTAACCTCGCGGGCGGCAACGCCGAGCAGGTGCGCAACCTCTCGACCGAACTCCTCGACCGCCTCTCGAAGACCGCGCCCGGCGGGATGCAGACGCCGCAGCTTCTGAACGAGATGCGCGTCCGCGCCCTGACGGCGCGCGGCACGGCCAACGTCCAACTCGCCTCGGGCCGCCAGCGCGGCGACGCCGCCAAGTTCTTCGCGGCCGCGCGCGCCGACATGGAGGCCGCCCGCGAAATGTGGCCGAACGCGCCCTCGTCTTACACGAACCTCGCGGGCGTCGCCGCCGCCGAGGGCAAAGGCGACGAGGCCATCTCGCTCTACGAGCGCGCGCTCTCGCTCGACCGCACCAACGCGCAGGCGCTCGAAAACCTCCTGCGCCTCTACGCCGCCTCGAACCGCGTCGGCGAGGGGCGCGCGCGCATGGACGCGCTCGTCGGCGAGCAGCCCAACCGCGCGCCGCTCCACTACCTCCGCGCCGTCGCCTACGCGCTCGGCGCGGGCGACGTCCGTCCCGACGCGCAGACGGTCGAGGCCGAGCTCCGCCGCACCATCGAGCTCGACGCCGACTTCATCCCCGCCTACCACCGACTCGCCGAGCTCTACATCACGACCAACCAGCTCGACCGCTCGGTCGCCGAGTACCGCAAGATAGCCGACCGCCGACCGAACGACGCCTCGGCCTTCCGCTCCATCGGCATGGTCGAGCACGGGCGGCAGAACTACGACGCGGCGGCCGAGAACTACCGCCGCGCGCTCGAAGCCGACCCGAACGAGAACATCGCGGCCAACAACCTCGCCATGCTCTACGCCGAGCAGAACATGGGGAACTTGGACGAGGCGATGCGGCTCGCGCAGGAGGTCGTGCGCCGCGCGCCCGACGAGCCGGGCTACGCCGACACGCTCGGGTGGGTCTACTTCAAGAAGGGGCTCTACGGCGCGGCCGCCGAGCAGTTGCAGCGCGCCGTGCAGCTCTCCTCCGCGCGCGGAGCCGACAACTCTCTCTACCGCTACCACCTCGCCCTCGCCCTCCGCGAGAAGGGCGACCGCGCCGCCGCCCGCCGCGAGTTGCAGGCGGCGCTGCGCCTCGCCGACGCCGAAGCCAAGCGGCCCGCCCGCGGCTCGACGGCCCACGTCGAAGAGGCGCGCCGCGCCTTAGAAAGTATGTAAAAGCAGTGACGCGCGGCGCGCCGGCGGGCGGCAAGTCGAAGACTTCTCGCCCGCCGACGCGCCGCCCGTCACCGGAGTAAGCCATGAGTGTTGAATTTCGTCAGCGCAAGCCCGGCGAGTACGCGCGGATACTTTGGCGTCGGAAGTGGATGATCCTGCTCCCGGCCGTGGCCGTGGCGCTCGCCTTCGGGTGGGCCGTCTGGAAGCTTCCGAACGTCTTCGAGGCGACGACGCTCCTGACGGTGCGCCCGCCGTCCATCTCGCCGTCCATCGTCCCGCAGCTCTCGAACGACGACCTGTCGGTGCGCATCAACACCATCGGCCAGCAGGTCGTCAGCCGCACCTCCCTGCAGCCGCTCATCGAGAAGTACGGCCTCTACGCCGTCGAGCGCCACCGCGGCGAGCCGATGGACTCGCTCGTCGAGCGGATGCGCACGCGCGACATCTCGGTGCGCGTCAACACCACGCGCAACGACATCACCAACGGCTTCTACCTCTCGTTCCGCGGCTCCGACCCGCGCACCACGCAGGCCGTCACCGCCGAGCTGGCCTCCAAGTACACGAAGGCGCAGACGCAGGAGGCCACCAACGACGCGACGCAGACCAAAGAGTTCTTCGAGGGCCGGCTCGAACAGGCGCGTCAGGAGTTGGACACCATCGACAAGCTGCGCCTCGACGTGATGATGCGCAACCGCGACAACCTGCCCGAGACCTCGCAGGCGCTCATCGGCCAGCTCGCCGGCCTGCGCGAGGAGCAGAAGAGCCTCGGCACCTCGCTCGACCTCCTGCGCCAGCGCCGCGCCTCGCTCATGTCGCAGAAGGGCGACATCGAGAAGCGCCGCACGGAGGAGATCGACCTCTTCATCGACAACATCCAAGACCCGAAGACGACGCCCGCCTACGCCTCGCTCGTCACGCGCCGCGAGCACCTGCGCTCGGAGAAGGAGCGCCTGCTGACCGAGTACCGGCCGAAGCACCCGGACGTCATCGCCAAGCAGGCCGAGATAGAGAACGTCCAGCGCGACATCAACGAGATGGTCGCCGACTACAAGCAGCGCGTCGAGGAGCGCCGCAAGCGTCTGGAGGGCATGAGCGACCCGCGCGAGGCCACCTACCGCAAGGAGCTCGAAGAGGCCGAGAGCCAGCTCTCCGCCCTGCAGAAGCGTCAGGCCGCCAACGACGCGCAGATCGCCGACGTGAACCGTCGTCTCGGCGGGCTGCCCGGCGCGGTCGTCGAGCTGCAAGGGGTCGAGCGCGAGTACCAGACGAAGAAGGCCGTCTACGACGAGCTCCTGAAGAAGAGCCAGCAGGCCGACCTCGTCGCGGGCGTGCAGGCCAACGCGCAGGGCGAGTCGATACAGGTCATCGACGGCGCGAACCTGCCCGAGCGGCCCGTCGCGCCGAAGCGGCCCGCGCTCATGCTCCTCGGGCTCCTGCTCGGACTCGGCTTCGGCCTCGCGTGCGCCGCCGCCTTCGAGGTGCCGAAGCTCCTGACGATTCAGACGACCGAGGACGCCGAGCACTACACGGGCCTGCCCGTGCTCGTGTCTCTGCCGAATATGCTCACGCCGCGCGAGGAGCGGCGCCTGAAAATGCGCCGGACGGCCTTCGCCCTCGCCGGCCTCGCCGCGGCCGTCGTCAGCGTCCCGGCGCTCTACGCCGTCCTGCGCCTCACGCGCGTCCTCGAAATGTTCGCCTTCCGCGGCTGAACAGGAGGTTGAGCGATGTACCTTGAGTTCTACGGACTGCGGGAGCTGCCGTTCGCGCTGACGCCCGACCCGCGCTTCATCTACTTCACGCCGTCGCACACCGAGGCGATGGCCAACCTCCACTACGGCATCGAGTCGGGCAAGGGCCTCATCGTCGTCACGGGCGAGGTCGGGACGGGCAAGACGACTATCCTGCGCTGGATGATGCAGCGGCTCGACCGCACCGTGCTCGTCGGCTACATCTTCAACCCGCGCATGGCCGTCCCCGAGTTCTACCAGCACGTCACCAGCCCGAAGCTCCTCGACGTGCCGAGCTGGGAGAACAAGGCCGAGCTCATCTCCGCGCTCGGCGAGACTCTGGAGACGCGCCACGCGCGCGGCCTTCGCACCGTGCTCATCGTCGACGAGGCGCACGGGCTCTCGACCTCCGTCCTCGAAGAGATACGACTGCTCTCAAACTTCGAGTCGGACTCGGCCAAGCAGTTGCAGATAATTCTCACCGGCCAGCCCGAGCTGCGCGACGTTTTGAACCGCCCCGAACTGCGTCAGTTAAAGCAGCGCGTCGCGCTCCGCTGCGAGATACGGCCTTTGCCGAACATCGAGGAGACCGAGCGCTACGTCGCGTCGCGCCTGCTCGTCGCGGGCGCGGAGCGCACCGACATCTTCAGCGCGGGCGCGGTCGATTTCATCTTCCGCTGCTCGGGCGGCATCCCGCGCCAGATAAACAACCTCTGCGACAACGCCCTGCTCGCCGGCTTCGCCGCGGGTCAGGAGACCATCGGCCGCCGGGTCGTCGAGGAGGTCGCGGAGACTTTCGATATGCTGCCGAACGCCTCGCGCGGCCGGCAGTTGGGCGAGGAGCGCGAGTCGCAGGCGCGGATATTTACGTCGGCGGGTCGGGCCGAGCTTTGGGCCGCCGGGACGGGGCAGGAGTCGAAGGGCGGCGCTGCGGCCGACGCCTCGCGCCGGAGCCAAGAGCGCGAGATGGCGCGCGAGCTGGGGGCGGAGGTCGACACCGTTTCGCGCGACGCGGGCGAGGAGTTGGGCAGCGCGTTCCGGCGTTGGGACGAGACGGCTGGAGGTAAGTGATGGGCAGAGTTTACGACGCTTTGAAGCGCGCGGCCGAAGCGAACGGCGCGAAGGCCAAAGAGACCAACGGCGCGAAGGCGAAGAGGGACGCCGCGGCGGCAGTCGTCGCCGAAGAGGTGACGCTCGTCGTCGAGCCTTCCCCGCCCAACGGCGGCGAGAAGTCGAACGGCGGTTCGACGCCCGCGCACGCGCCGGCCGCGGTCGCGACGCCCGAACACCTGTTCGAGTCGGCCAGACATTTTCGAGCGCCGGAGGCGGCGCACGTTTCAGCGCCCAATGAGCGCACCGAACCTTCGGTCGGGTCGGCACTCCCCGACGGGCTGGCTTCGCGTGTTGCTGGGGCAACTTTGGGCGCTGCAGGCTCGGCGCGCGCCGGCCGGGATGTTCAGTCATTGGACATCACCGCCGCGCGCGTCGAGCCACACCTCGTCGCCGTCACGCAGCCGAACTCGCCGCACGCCGAGCGCTTCCGCAGTCTCCGCACTCGCGTCCTGCACGCGGGCGAGCGGCGGAAGATGCAGGCGTTCGTCATCACGAGCGCGGGCGTCATGGAGGGCAAGACCCTGACGGCCGCCAACCTCGCGTGGTTCCTCGCGCAGACGGACGGCGTGCGCGCGCTTTTGATTGACGGCGACCTGCGCAACCCCTGCGCGGCCGACTACCTCGGCGTCGAAGCGCCCGTCGGCTTGGCCGAAATCCTCGCCGGCGAGGCGACGCTCGCCGAGTCGCTTCTGCGTCTTGAGCCGGCCGGCCTGTATCTGCTCCCGGGCGGCGAGCCGCGCCAGAACGTCGCGGAGCTCCTCTCGGGCCCGCGCTTCAGCGCCGTGCTCAAAGAGGTGCGGCAGATGTTCGACTACGTCATCATCGACGCCCCGCCGCTCGGCGTCTTCACCGACGCGTCGGTGCTCATCAACCGCGCCGACGCCGCGCTCATCGTCGCGCGCGCGGGCCGCACGCGCTACTCGTCGCTCGACCGCCTGCTCGAACCCCTCCCGCGCGAGCGCATCTTGGGCGTCGTCCTAAACGGCTCGGACGAGCAGCCGCCCGAGCGTTACGACTACTACAACCGCCGCCGCTACACGCGGCGCGCCGAGGCGTTCACCGACACCGTGACGGAGACGGCCGAGGAATAGAGTTGAACTCTTCGCGCTTCAACACGCGGACTGCGCTGCTCATCGTCGCCGAATCACTCCTGCTTTTCGGCGCGATGGTGGCGGCCGCCTACATCCGTCTCGGTTTGACGGACGCGCACCACGAACTCGTCACGAAGTACGGCTACCTGAAGGCCGCCGTCGCCGCGCTCTTCTGCCTCGCCGCCTTCTACCTCTACGACCTCTACGACTTCATCGTCATGCACGACCGCCGCGAGCTCGTCCTGCGGCTCGTGCAGGCTTTGGGGCTCGCGTGGATAGCTCTGGCCGTCGCCTTCTACCTCGCGCCGGGGTTGATGATCGGGCGCGGCGTCTCGCTCATCACGCTGCCGCTGGCGCTCGCGCTGATGGTCGGCTGGCGCGTCTCGATTCACTGGCTCTTGGGCCACCCGAACGTCGGCGAGAAGATTCTCATCGTCGGCTCGGGCGAGACGGCCGTCGAGATCGCGCGCGAAGTCCTCGAGCGCAGAGACGCCGGCTATCGCATCGTCGGCTTCGTCGACAACCGCCCCGAACTCGTCGGCAAGTCGCTCGTCAACCCGCGCGTCATCGGGGTCACGTCCGAGATGGACGAGGTCGTGCGCCGCGAGGGCGTCAACCGCATCGTCGTCGCGATGGGCGAGCGGCGCGGCCAGTTCCCGACGGCGCAGCTTTTGGATTTGAGCCTTTCGGGCGGCGTGGCGATCGAGGAGTGCGCGTCGTTTTACGAGCGGCTGACGGGGCGCTGCCACCTCGACATGATGCGGCCGTCGTGGCTCATCTTCTCGGGCCGCGGGCGTCAGGCGCGGCTGAGCGGCGTCGCGCGCACGCTGCTGCACCGCGGCGTCGCGCTCGTCGGCGCGCTGGCCTCTCTGCCCATCGCCGTCCTGACGGCCGTCGTCATCAAGCTCGAATCGCCCGGCCCGGTGTTTTACAGGCAGGAGCGCGTCGGGAAGAACGGGCGCGTCTTCACCATCATGAAGTTCCGCTCGATGCGGACGGACGCGGAGAAGGACGGCCCCGTCTGGGCGTCGAAGGGCGGCGACGCGCGCGTGACGCGCGTCGGGCGCGTGATAAGAAAGATTCGCGTCGACGAAATCCCGCAGTTCTGGAACATCCTCAAGGGCGAGATGAACTTCGTCGGGCCGCGCCCCGAGCGGCCGCACTTCGTCCGCCAGCTCGCCGAGGAGATTCCATTCTACGAGCAGCGCCACCTCATCCCGCCGGGGCTCACGGGTTGGGCGCAGATCAAATACCCTTACGGCGCGTCAATCGAGGACGCGCGGCAGAAGCTCCAGTACGACCTCTTCTACATCAAGAACCAGAGCCTCATGCTCGACGCGATGATCCTGTTCGAGACGGTCAAGACGATTCTCTTCGGCCGTGGGACTTAAGAGGGCCGCGCGCCCTCGCGGCGGCGGCCGGTTTCGGAGGTTTTCAGATGAAGTCACAAATCACGCTCAAGTCGTTCACGCTCTCGCTCGCCGTCGCCCTCGCGTGCGGCGCTTCGCTCGCCGCGCGCGCGCAGGCCGAGGACGAGAGGCTCATCGCGCCCGCCCCGACGCAGGAGAAGCGGGAGAAGCAGAAGGGCTCGGAGAAGGACGCGAAGGACGCGCAGCCGGCGGACGCGAAGAAGTCGCAGGGGCCGGGCGAGCGTCTTGAGCCGGACGACACGGGAGTCGCGCCGCAGGGCGTGTCCGAGGAGGCGCTCGCCAACCGCGTCGAGCAGCAGTCGGAAGAGGCGGCGGCCGTCCTGCCCTACTACAACAACTTCCTGTCGCAGTACCGTCTCGGCCCCGAGGACGTCATCTCGGTCTCGGTCTTCGGGCAAGACCGCTACTCGAAGGCGGGGATAGTCATCCCGCCCGACGGGAAAATCTCCTACTACCTGATTAAGGGCGGCGTCCACGTCGCCGGCAAGACGACCGAGCAGGTGGCCGACGACATCGCGCGCCACCTCGACGAGTACATCATCGAGCCGAAGGTGACGGTCTCTCTGGAGAAGGCGCAGTCGATGCGCTACGCCGTCTTGGGCGAGGTCGGCCAGCCGGGCGTGCGTCTGATGACGCGGCGGCTGAGCGTCTACGAGGCGCTGCTGGAGGCGGGCGGCGTTCTGGGGACGGGCAACAAGAAGAAGGTCGTGCTCGTCCGCTACGGCCCCGACCGGAAACTGACGCCGCGCGTCATCGACATCGCGGCCATCGAGAAGGGGCGCGCGCCCGACGACGTTTTCCTCTCGGCCGGCGACCAGATTTTCGTCCCCGGCAACCGCATGAAGACGGTCAACAAGGTCTTGGAACTACTCCCCGTCATCAGCTTCGCGCGCATCTTCACGGGCGGGTGGTGAGCGCGGGTGGACGGCATTCTCGGTAGACAGTTGGACGTGGGTTTGTATGACGAAGGCGGCCGAGACAGTTGCGACGGGTAGACCTCTCCGGGCGTGCCGCGTCGTCCTGCTGTCCGCCGTCTGCTGTCTACTTCCCACTTTCGTTTCGCCTCCCGCGGCGCGCGCCGACGGCGCTTGGAGTCGGCAGCGTTCGGGGACGATGGCTTGGCTGCACGGCGTCCACTTCGTGGACGAGCGGCGCGGCTGGGCGGCCGGCAGCAAGGGCGCTCTGCTGGCGACCGAGGACGGCGGCGCGACGTGGCAGGTCAGGAGACGCCCGACCGACGACAACCTCCGCGACCTCCACTTCGCCGACGCCGACAACGGCTGGATAGTCTGCGAGCGCAACGTCTACGCCATACAGGCGACGGGCGAGGCGCAGTCCTACCTGATGAAGACCGCGGACGGCGGGCGCACGTGGGCGCGCGTGGAACTCCCGTGGAAGGGTCAGGGCGCGACGCTCCTGCGCGTCATCTTCGCGGGGCGCGAGCGCGGGTGGGTCTTCGGCGAGACGGGCGTCGTCTTCGCCACCGCCGACGGCGGGCGCACTTGGCAGCGCCAGCGCGTCCCCGTCGAGCGCCTCCTGCTCGGCGGCACGTTTCTCGACGAGCGCACGGGCTGGCTGGTCGGCGCGGGCGCGACGCTCCTCCACACGCAGGACGGCGGCGAGACGTGGGGCGCGGGCGCGTTGTTGACGAAGACGACGGAGGGCGCGACCGCGCGGCTCTACGCGGCGTCTTTCATCGACGCGCGTCGCGGTTGGGCCGTCGGCGCGCGCGGCGCGGTCTACGCGACGACGAACGGCGGTCGGACGTGGAACGCTCTGGCCGAGGCGGCGGACGCAGACCTCTACGACGTGAAGTTTTTTGACGAGCGCGAAGGCTGGGCCGCGGGCGCGTCGGGGACTCTGCTTCACACGCGCGACGGCGGGCACACTTGGCGCGCCGCGCCCGAGGTGACGACGCACCCGCTTGAGCGCCTCTTCTTCGCGGGCCGCGCGCGCGGGTGGGCCGTCGGCTTCGGCGGCACAATCATCGCCTACTCGCGCGACACGAATCCCCCGGCGGCCGCCGCGCGCTGAACCGGCGCCAGACTCTCGAACGACGGAGAAAGAAAGATGCCCGACAAGCAGAACCCCCAAACGCAGACCGTCCGCACGCGCGCGCCGCGCAGCGCCGACGCGCCGCGACGGATGATGACGGCCGCCGTCATCGCCGTCGTCTTCGCGTCGCTCTCCGTCGTCGCGGCCCGAGCGCAGTCGGCCGCCGCGTCGTCTACGCCCGCCGCGACGGACGCCGTGCGCGAGCGTCGCGCGGTGACGAAGGCGGACGCGAAAGAGTCGGCCGCGAAGGAGTCCGGCGCGAAAGGGCCGGAGGTCAAGAAGCCGGAGGCGAAGCAGTCTGACGCGGGAGAGCCCGAGACGAAGGCGGCGGCGGGCGAGGGCGAGGCGGTCGAAGTCGAATCGGAGAAGTCGTCGGGCGCGGAGTCTCTTGAGGAGAAGATTCAGGGCGCGAAGACGGACGCGGAGCGCGCGCGCCTGCGCCGCTCTTTGGCCGAGGGGTTGGCCGCCGAGGGGCGGAGGGCCGACGCCGTCGCGCAGCTTCGCGAGCTCGCCGCCGAGGAGCGCTTCGACCCGGCGCACTTCTACAACGTCGGCAACGCGCTGGCGCGTCTCGGCGAGTCGAGCGCGGCCGTCGAGGTCTACCGCAAGGCCGTCGCGCAGAAGCGCGGCCACTACTCGCGCGCGCAGCACAACCTCGGCGTCGTCCTGATGCGTCTGGGCCGTTGGGAGGAGGCGCGCGAGGCGCTCGCGTCGGCCGTCCGGCTCGAAGGCGGCGTCTACCCGGAGGCGAGCTACAACCTCGGCCGCCTCCACGACCTGCGCGGCGAGGCCGGACTCGCCATCGCCGAGTGGACGCGCGCGCTCGCCGGAAAACCCGACCACGCGGACGCCGCCGCCGCGCTCGCGCGGGCACTCGCGGAGGACGGCGACCCCGAGCGCGGCCTCCAAGTGCTCGACGCGTTCACGAAACGCGCGGAGGGGCGCGGCAAACCCGCGCCGCGTGAGATCGCGGTCGCGCGCGGCGAGATCGTCGCGGCGATGAACCTCGCGCGCGAGGAGTCGAAGGGCGGCCGTGGCGTCGCGGCGAGCGAGGCGTCGTTCGCGGCCGGCCCGCGCGGGCGCGCGGGCGCGCTGCGCTCGTTCGCGGTCGACCAGCAGACCTACGACCTCCTGCGTCGCGCGCGCGCGGCGCGCGAGTCGGAGCGCGACGAGGAGGCGGCCGCGCTCTTCCGCCGCGTCATCTCCAGCCGCGGCGGCTACTTCCCGCCCGCCAACCTCGAACTCGGCTACGCGCTCATCAGCCTGCGCCGCGACGAGGAGGCGGCCGCGGCGCTCGCCCCCGTCGCCGAGCGCGACGGCGCGCGCTACCCCGTCGTCTTCTACCACATGGGCCGCCTCTACGAGCGGCTCGGACAGTTGCGACGCTCCTCGGAATCCTTCGCGCGCGCGTCCGCCCTCTACGGCGACGCGAACCCGCAGATGCTCGTCGAGCTGAGCCGCATCAGCGAGAAGGAGGGCGACTTGCGCGCGGCCGTCGCGGCGATGGAGCGCTACGTCGGCGTCTCGGAGCGGGCGGGCGACAACTCCGCTTGGGCGCGCGAGCGCCTCGCGCGCCTCCGCGAAAAACTCTCCGCCGCCGACGCGCGCGAGAAGTAGAGCCGGACGGACAGAAAAAACGGAGGCCGCCGCGGGACGCACGCGCCCGCGGCGGCCTCCGAATTTTTTTTGCCACGAAGCCGCGACGCGCGGTGTACACACAACAGAGCGACAACGGTGGGACGAAGTCGCGCACGCGGCGGCGGCCCGGCCTTGTGAAGCGCCGCTAGTGGGAGCGGCGCGCGAGCGCCGGGTCGCCCGCCACGCCAACGAGTTCTTAAAAAAAGCTTTCCACAGGAGTTACATCGGCCATGAAAAGTGTCGTCCGTTATTGTGTCATCGCGTCCATTCTGCTGCTCACGTCGGCCGGCGTCGCCTCGGCGCAGGACTTCGAGCGCAGCTACCGCGTCGGGCCTTCGGGCTCGGTCAGCATCCGCAACGTCTCCGGCAACGTCGAGGTCACGGGCCACGACGGCGACTCGGTCGTCGTCCGCGCGACCAAAGAGGGCGAAGACCGCGACGCGGTCGAGATCGAAGACCTGAGCGCGGGCGACCGCGTCGAGCTGCGCGCGAAGTACCCGCGCGACTGCTACAACTGCAACGCGAGCCTCAAGTTCGAGGTGCGCGTCCCGCGCGACGCCTCCGTCCGCCTCGACCCCATCTCGACCGCCTCGGGCGACATCCAAATCACGAACCTGCGCGGCGACGTGAGGGTCAACACGGCGAGCGGCAACGTCACGGTCGAGAACGTCTCGGGCGACATCAACGCCTCGACGGCGAGCGGCGAGATGCGCGTGCGCAACGTCTCGGGCTCGGTCAACGCGTCGAGCGCGAGCGGCGACGTCGAGGTCGACATCGCGCGGCTCGAAGGCGGCGCGCCGATGAAGTTCTCCTCGGCGAGCGGCAACGTTTCCGTCCGCCTGCCGTCGGGCATCGACGCCGACGTGGTGATGTCGACCGCGAGCGGGCGCATCAGGACGGACTTCCCCATCGAGGTGCGCGAGAGCCGCCGCGGCTCGGGCAGCCGCGCCGAGGGCCGTCTCGGGAGCGGCGCGCGCAACGTCCGCATCTCGACCGCCTCCGGCGACGTGAGCCTGACGAAGAACTAAGCCACCCGGAAGTTAAACGCGCGGAGGGCCGCGGGGAAATCAAATCCCCGCGGCCCTCCGCGCGTTCCGCGCGCCGATTTTTTTAACGGGCCTTCAGTTGGCCTCGATGACCGAGTCGGCGTGGAGCACGTCGCCGACGAGCGTGCCCTCGACGGTGACGGCGAAGCCCTGCTTGATCTTCGTCGCCTTGAGCATTTCGAGGACGCGGCGGTTGCCCTCGGCGTCGAGCTTGTAGGAGGTGTCCTTCGAGACGACGGCGAAGCCCGTCTTCTCGCAGTCGGGCATCAGCGCGCACGAGACCTTGTGCCGCTTGGCGTCAACGTCCTTGCCCGTGTCGCACATCACGTCGACGACGAAGCCCGTGATCTTCGCCGGCCTCTTCGCCGACTCCTGCGCGTAGACGGCGCCGCACAGCGCGAGCGCGGCGGCGACCAGAATGGCCTTGCGTATCATGTGGGGGAAGTCTCCTTTTCGTCCCGGGTCGGGCCGAGGGTTTTTCTGACCGAGAATTTTTTTTACGGGGCCGGCGGCGCGGGCTCCCCGCCTGCTTCTTCTTCGCCGCCCGCTTCGGTCTTGTCGGACGACGCTAGCGGGCGCATGTGGGGGAAGAGTATCACGTCGCGTATGGTACGGCGATTCGCGAGGAGCATCGCGATGCGGTCGACGCCGATGCCGATGCCGGCGGCGGGCGGCATCCCGTAGGCGAGCGCGCGGATGTAGTCCTCGTCCTTCTGCATCGCCTCGTCGTCGCCGCGCTCGCGCTGCCGCATCTGCTCGTCGAAGCGCCGAAGCTGCTCCTCCGGGTCGTTCAACTCCGAGAACCCGTTCGCGCACTCGAACCCCGCGACGAACAGCTCGAACCGCTCCGCGATCGTCGGGTCGGCCGGCGACGCCTTCGACAGCGGGGAGATGGGCTTCGGGTAATCGTGGATGAAGGTCGGCTGAATCAAATGCTCTTCCGCGACCTGTTCAAAAATCTCCGCTACCTCATTAGCCATCACACTGTCGTCACGCGCCACCGTTTGACTCGGAAGCTGTCGCATCTGACTCTCCGCAATCTGCCACGCACTTTTATTAAAGTCAGCGTCGCTCGTGCGTGCACGCAGGAACATTGTTAAGCGGCGGAGCCGCGTGGGGTCATCGAGCCAAGTCTCATTGTACGGCTCACTCCCGAGCTCTTTGTATTCATCCGGCAGGTACTCATTAATAGCCTGCTTCATCGTAAGTCGCGCGAATGGACGGCCGAAATCAATTTCCTCTTCACCATACCGAACGCGAGCGCCGCCGTGCGCTTTTTCGATGGTTGCGCGCAGAAGCGCCTCGCAGAAGTCCATCATGCCGTTCGCGTCCATGTAGGCGGCGTAGAATTCGAGCATGGTGAACTCGGGGCTGTGCGTGCGGTCGATGCCCTCGTTGCGGAAGTTGCGGTTGAGTTCGTAGACGCGCTCGAAGCCGCCGACGAGCAGCCTCTTGAGGTAAAGCTCGGGCGCGATGCGCGCGTAGAGGTCTATGCCGAGCGCGTTGTGGTGCGTCTTGAAGGGGCGGGCGGCCGCGCCCGAGGCGAGCGGCGAGAGGATCGGCGTCTCGACCTCGACGAAGCCGTGCTCGTCCAAGTAGCGGCGCAGCTCGCGGATCATGTAAGAGCGTCGCTCGAACACCTCGCGCGGCGTCGACTCGCCCGGCTCGCGCTCGACTTTCAGGCTCCCGGCGAGCAGGTCGACGTAGCGGCGGCGCTGCCTGATTTCGGGGTCGCTGACGCCGTGCATCTTGTCGGGCATCGGCAGAAGCGCCTTCGACAGAAACTTGAGCGTCTTGACGTGCACGCTCAGCTCGCCCGTCTTCGTCGCGAACAGAAAGCCTTCGACGCCGACGAAGTCGCCGTGGTCGAGTAGTTGGAAGAGACGCCAGCCGCTCTCGTCCTCGTCGATGACGAGGCCGGTGTCGTTGCTGACGGCGCGCGCGTCGTCTTTGCGCACGTAGATTTGGAGGCGCGAGCGGCCGTCGGAGAGGTGGACGAAGGCGGCCTTGCCCATCACGCGCGGCGGCGTGGCGAGACGACCGGCGACGCGCACCGTGATCTTATTCAAGCCCTCGTTGACGGGCGCCAAGTCTTCCGGCGTCGGGCGCGCGCCGCGCGCGACCTTCTCGGCGAGCGCGTCGAAGGCGGCGGCGAAGGAGTCGTCCGCGGCGACGCGCTTTAAGGTCTCGCGGTCGGTGAGGGCCGAGACGGTGTCCTCGCCCCCGGCCGTGCGCGCGACGTCGGTGCGCTCGTACTTGTTCGGGTAGGTGTTGCCGACGAGGCGTCGAACCTCTTCGAGGTGCTCGCGGCGCGCGCGCGTCTGGTCGTTCTCTTCGATGACGTGTGACAGGCTCATGGGGGTCGCGTCCGGGCTCGGGCGTAAAGCGCAGATTATAGAGAAGCGTCCGGCGGCCGGCAATCAACTTCCGGCTTTTTGACCGTCGCCCGACGCCGGCCGCTGATTGCTTCTTTCACGACATACGCTTTACGATTGACGAAACCGAAATGAGCGGAAAGGTTCTGTCTACTCCGGACGAGGTCTTGCGCGCGCGCGAAAGCCTGCGGCGGGAGGGGAGGCGTCTGGTCTTCACGAACGGCTGCTTCGACCTCCTGCACGTCGGCCACGTCCGCTACCTGCGCGCGGCGCGCGAGTTGGGAGACGCGCTGCTCGTCGCCGTCAACAGCGACCGCTCGGTGCGCGCGCTCAAGGGCGAGGGCCGCCCGCTCGTCGGCGAAAGGGAGCGCGCGGAGGTTCTGGCCGCGCTCGAAGCGGTCACCTACGTCACCGTCTTCGACGACGAGAGCCCGCGCTCGCTCATCGCGCGCGTGCTGCCCGACGTGCTCGTCAAGGGCGGCGACTACCGGCCCGACGAGATACACGGGCGCGAGGAGGTCGAGCGCGCGGGCGGCCGAGTCCTCGCGCTCCCCTTCGTCGAGGGCGCTTCGACGACGAGCATCATCGAACGAATGAAAGAAGTGACGAGTGACGGATGACGAGTTAAAGGCGAGCCTTTCATGCTCGTCGCCCGTCACCCGTCACGGTTCCGAAAGCTATGAGTAGTGTGGCCGAGTCGTTTCCGTTGTTGCAGGGCGTTCTGCGGCGCGTGACGGGTGGCGCGGAGTTTCGCCGGCTCGCGGCCGAGGTGAGCGGCGGGGCGCGCGTCGTGTCGGTCGGGGGCCTGACCTCGCCCGCGGCCCGCGCGCTCGTCGTCGCGGCGCTTCGGCGCGAGACGGGGCGGCGCTTCGCCGTCGTCGTGCAGGCGAACCGCGAGCTTGAGGCTTGGCAGCGCGACCTGTCCTTCTGGTCGGCGGCGCTCGGCGGCGCGGCGGCCGAAGGCGAAGGCGAGGCGCGCGGCGGCAGCGAGGTGCTGACCCTGCCCGCCTCCGAGAGCGACCCTTACGCGGGCGCGTCGCCGCACGCGGAGACTTTGGAGCGGCGCGCGCTCTCGCTCTGGCGTCTCGCGCACGCGGGCGGCTCGCTCGCGCTGCTTTCGGCCCGCGCGCTCGTGCGCCGGACGGTCGCGCCCGCGCGCCTGAAAGAGGCCGGCGCGTTTCTGCGTCGCGACGAGGACTTCGCGCCCGAGGAGTTGGTCGAAAGACTTCTGGCGACCGGCTACGTGCGCGAAGACCCCGTGGGCGCGGTCGGCGAGTTCAGCTTGCGCGGCGGCATCCTCGACGTTTGGTCGCCGGGGGCCGACGCGCCCGTGCGCGTCGAGTTCTTCGGCGACACGGTCGACTCGATACGCGAGTTCGACCCGGAGACGCAGCTCTCAATCGCGCAGCTGCGGTCGGTCGAGGTCGTGCCGATGCGCGAGTACGCCGTCTCTTGGGGCGACTTCCGCCTGTGGGCGGAGGCGGCGCGCGAGCGCTTCGCGGAGGAGCGCTACGCGCGCTCTCTCAAAGACCGGACGGCCTTCGCCGACGAGGGCGAGGACTTCGCCGGTTGGGAGTGGCTCATCCCGCTCATCCTCAAGACCGAGTCGTGCGCGCTCGACTACCTCGGCCCCGAGACCGTCGTCGTCGTGGACGAGCCGGCCGGCGTCGAGCAGTTCCTCGCCTCGACCTACGACACACTCGCCGCGCGCCACGCCGAGACCGAGGCGGCCGACGAGTTGGGCCTCCGACCCGACGAGCTTTACCTGACGGCCGACGAGCTGCGCGAGCGTCTGGGGGGCGCGCCGCGCGTCGAGTTCCGCGCGTTGGGGCGGGCGGCGGCAGTTGTTGATGAGAGGTTCGCCGGCGAGAGTGAGGAGCCGGCGGCGCAGATCGGGCGCGCGCGGCCCGCGTCGAAGCCCCTGTTTCTGTTCCCGGCCGTCGAGGAGGCGGCCGAAGTCGAGCTGCGCTCTCTGCCCGCGCGCCGCGACCACGGCCGCATCCCCGACCTCGCGGCGGACGTGCGGCGGCGGCGCGAGGAGACGGGCGCGCTGACGCTGTTCGCGATGCCCTCGGCCGGCATCAGCGACCGCGTCGGCGAGATGCTCGCGGAGTACAACGTCGCGGCGCGCGTCGCGCACGCGGGCGAAGCGGGCGGCGCGTCGGCGGCGGCCGGGCTCGCGGAGAGCCTGCACGCGGTCGTCGCGGCGGGGAGGCTTTCGGGCGGTTTCGAGCTGCCGGAAGCCGGGCTCGTCGTCCACGTCGAGACAGACCTGTTCGACGAGGCGAGCGACGCGGGCCTTGAGCGCCGCGCGCCGGGGACGGGGCCGGCGCAGGCGGCGGGCGCGAAGCGTCGCAAGTCGAAGTCGGCCGCGTTCCTCTCCGACTTCCGCGACCTGAAGGTCAATGATTACGTCGTCCACATCGACCACGGCATCGCGCGCTTCGGCGGACTCCAGACGCTCGACCTGCAAGGCCGCAAGGGCGAGTTCATGCTCCTCTTCTACGCCGACGACGCGAAGCTCTACGTGCCCGTCGAGCGGCTCGACCTCGTGCAGCGCTACTCGTCGGCCGAGGGGCACGAGCCGCAGTTAGACAAGCTCGGGGGCTTGGGCTGGCAGAAGACGAAGGCCCGCGCCAAGCGCGCGATGCGCGACATGGCCGACGAGCTCATCAAGCTCTACGCCGAGCGCAAGCTCGTCGGCGGCTACGCCTTCGCGGGCGACAGCC
>DASQDT010000048.1:0-7143 GCA_035634035.1 Pyrinomonadaceae bacterium
GCTCAGGTAACGCAGGAGTCCGTAGCCGACGCCGCGCGACGGAATCATCCGCAGATGCTCTTTGACCGCCTTCAGGGCCGCGCCCGGCTCGTCCGACGCGCCCGCGTCGAGCACGACGGGGAAGACGGAGGTGAACCAGCCGACGGTGCGCGAGAGGTCAACGCCGTCGAAGAGGTCTTCGCGCCCGTGCCCTTCGAGGTCGACGAGCAGCGTCGGCGAGCCGCCGCGCGCGGCGAGGCTTGCGGCGAGCGCGGTCAGGAGCAGGTCGTTGACCTGCGTGTTGTAAGCCTTCGGCGCTTCTACTAGCAGCGCGCTCGTCGTCTCGGCGTCGAGCGAGACGGTGACGGTCTTTGCCGAGGCGACGCTGTTTCCGCCCTCGGGGCGGTCAACGCGAAGCCTACCCGTGTTAGCGCCCGCGACGCCGCGCCAGTATTCAAGCTCCGCCTTCAGCTCTGGCGAGCGCGCGTGACGCGACAGGCGCTCGGCCCACTGTTTGAAAGAGGTCGTCTTGGGCGGGAGTTGAATCTCTTCCCCGCGCGCGAGCTGGCGGCACGCGGCGTCGAGCTCCGAGAGAAGGACGCGCCAAGAGACGCCGTCGACCGCGAGGTGGTGGATGACGACGATAAGGCGACGCCCGACGGACGCCCCGAGGTCGAAGAGGGCGACGCGGACGAGCGGGCCTTCCGTCAGATGAAGCCTCGCCTGCAAGCGCGCGGCCTCGGCTTCGAGCGCGGCCCGCTGTTCGTCCCCGGCGAGCGCCGACAAATCAACGCGCGCGAAAGAGACCGACTCGGGCCCGGCGTTCGTCTGCCGCCAGCCCCGTTCGTCGCGCTCGAAGCGCAGGCGCAGCGCGTCGTGACGCCGCAGCAGGTGATTCCAAGCTTGCTCCGGAATCTCGGGCGCGAGCGACGCGTCCACTTCGAGCATGACCGACTGGTTGAAGTGGTGCGGGTCGCGTAGCTCCTGCTCGAAGAACCAATGTTGAATCGGGGTCAGCGGCACGGGGCCGACGACCACGCCCTGCTCGGCCTCGACGGGCGCGGCCTCGCCCGCGACCGCGGCCAGCCCCGCGACGGTCTGATGCTGGAAGAGTTGTCTGGGCGTGAGCCTGACGCCCTCGGCGCGCGCCTTTGCGATGATCTGGATGCTCAGAATCGAGTCGCCGCCGAGCTCGAAGAAGTTGTCGTTGGTGCCGACGCGCTCGACCTGCAAGACCTGCGACCAAGCCTCGGCCAGAACCCTCTCGACGCGGTTGCGCGGCGCGACGTAACGCTCTCCGGAGCGCGGGCGCGAGCGGTCGAGCGCGGCGAGTGCGCGGCGGTTGACCTTGCCGTTGGGCGAGAGCGGCAGCGCGTCGAGCGTGACGAAGGCGGCCGGTATCATGTGTTCGGGCAGGCCCTTTCGCAGGAACTCTTGCAGCTCCGGCCTCGCAGGCGCGGGCCGGGTGCGCGCCGCGAAGTAGGCGACGAGGCTCTTGCTGCCCGAGCTCTCGTCGACCGCCAAGACGGCGCACTCGCCGACGGCCGGGTGCTGCGCGAGCACGGCTTCAATCTCGCCCAACTCGACGCGGAAGCCGCGAATCTTGACTTGATGGTCGACGCGGCCGAGGAACTCGATTTCACCGTCGACGCGGTAGCGCGCGAGGTCGCCGGTGCGATAGAGGCGCGCGCCCGGCTCACGCGAGAAGGGGTCGGGGACGAAGCGTTCGGCCGTCAGGCCGGGACGGTTCAAGTAACCGCGCGCGACGCCCGCGCCGCCGATATACAACTCGCCCGCGACGCCGATCGGCTGCGGACGCCCGCGGCCGTCGAGGATGAAAAGGCGCGTGTTCGAGATGGGCCGTCCGATGGGCACGGCGTCGGCGAACTCGTCGCCGTCTTTCACCTCGTAGACGCAGCAGCCGACGACCGTCTCGGTCGGGCCGTACTCGTTAATCACGCGCACGCCCGGCGCGCGCTCGCGCCACACGCGGAGACTCCGCGCGAGCAGCGCCTCGCCGCCGACGACGAGCGCGCGCGTGCCGCCGGCGAGCGCGCGCTCGTCCGCGTCCGCCTCCCACATCCGGCCGAGCATTTCGAGGTGCGCGGGCGTCAGCTTCACGAGACTGAACTCTTCGCCGCCGCGCAGGGACGCGTAGAGCCCCTCGACGCCCTCCTCCTCGGCGAGCAGCGCCACGCGCCGCCCCGTGAGCAGAGGGAGGTAGAGACTCGTCACCGTGAGGTCGAAGCCGACGGGCGAGTGGACGGGGGCGCCGCCCGCTTCGGCGACGCGGTAAGCGGCGGCGGCCCAGTGGAGGTAGTTGACGAGGCCGCGGTGCGTAATCATCGCCCCCTTCGGGCGGCCCGTAGAGCCCGACGTGTAGATGACATAAGCGAGATTGTCGGGCGTCGGCTCGGACGCGCGCGCGCCTTCGTGCGGCCGCGCGTTCGACTCGAAGGAGCCGGCGTCGCTCGCGCCGCCTTCCGCGTCGAGACAGACGACGCGCGCGCTCTCCGCGCCGACCGCGTCGCGCAGGCCCTCGCTCGTCAGCAGGACTTTTATCCGGCTGTCCTCGACGATGTACGACAGGCGCTCGCGCGGGTACGAGGGGTCGAGCGGCACGTACGCGCCGCCCGCCTTGAGCGTCGCGAGAAGCGCGACGACCATCTCCGAGGAGCGTGCGAGCAAGACGCCGACGAGCACGTCCGGCCCGACGCCGAGCGCGCGCAGGCGCGCGGCCAACTCGTCTGCGCGCCTGTCTAGTTCCGCGTAACTGAGCGTGCGCGCGCCGTCGGCCACCGCCGCCGCGTCGGGCGTCCGCGCGGCCTGCGCCGCGAACAACTCGTGCACGCACGTCTCGCGCGGGAAGTCCGAAGCGGTGTCGTTCCACTCGACGAGCAAGCGCCTTCGCTCCTCGTCGCCCAACACTTCAAGCTCGGAGAGGGCCGCGCCCGCGTCGGCCGTCGCGCGTGCGAGCAGGGCCGTGAGTCCCGCGCCGAGTCGCCGCGCGTCGTCGTCCGTCACGAGCGCCGGGTCGTAGTCGAAGTGCAGACGCCACCCCGCGCCGTCGCGCTCGCAGCGCAACTGCACCTTGAAGCGCTCGACGCAGGCGAAATGATTCAGGCGCGTGATGCGCACGCCGCCGAACTCTTGCGGGCCGTCCGCCTCCTCGCACGCTAACAGGAACGGGCAGAAGGGCTGAGTGCGCGGGCGGCCTTCGCCGTCCGCTTCGTCGCCGCCGCCCGCCTGCTCCCACTCGAAGAACTCCTCCCACTCGCGCGCCTCGCGCCGCGCCGCGTCGAGCCGCGCGAGGAGTTTGCGGAAACTCTCGCGGGCGTCCAACTCGACGCGCACCGGCAGCACGCGCGCGAACGGCCCGCACGCGTCCGCCAACTCCGCGAACGTACGCCCCTCCGACAACGCGCCGACGGCCAGCGGCGCGCGCCCCGTCAGACGCCACCGCAGCGCAGACCAGCTGGCCATCAGAAGCGTCGCCGTCTCGACGCCGCCCTGACGCGCCGCGTCGTCCACCGAATCAGACAGCGCGTCGCCGAGTCGCACGGAGAAGGTGCGCGGCGCGTCGAAGGCGCGCTCTGCGGCCGTCCCGCCCGCCGCCTCGGTCGGCAGACTGAGGTCGAGGAGGTCTGCGAAGTTTTGCCGACGCCAGAAGGTGCGGCCCTCTTCGGTCTCCTCGGCTTCGAGCAGCTCGTTATGCCACTCGGAGAACTGCGCGTACTGAAGCGGCTCGTCGTCCTCGTCGCCCGCCTCCGCCCCGCCCTCGTAGGCGAGCGCCATCTCGCGCACAAGGTTGCGGAGCGTGCGCGCGTCGGCGTTGGAGGCCGGGACGGTCACGGCGAGAACGTGTCTCGTGTCAGACAACTTCACGAGCGACAAGGCGAGCGCGGCGGCCCGCGTCGTGTCCGAAACATTTCTCCGCGCCTCTTCGAGCATACGCTCGACTTCCCTCTCCTGCTCGCGCTCGCCCGAGCCGCTCAGGTCTCTCGCCTCCCACGCGGGCGCGGCCTCGTCGGCCACCACCTGAATCGGGAAGAGCATGGCGGGCGCGCGGTGGAGCGTCGTGCGCAGAATCTCGTGGCGTGCCGCGACGCGGCGCGCGGCCTCTCGCAGTCGGTCACCGTCGAGCGCCCCTTCGAGCGTGAAGGCCGACTGCACGCAGAAGGCGCGCGACTCCCGCCCGAGCAGCCAGAGTCGCCTCTGCTGCGGCGAGAGCCGATAACCTGTCACCTCTCTCTGCACTATTCCCTCCCCGCCTTAGCCACGCTGTGAAGAGGTTTCGGCGACGGGCGCGGGGCTCTCCACGTCGTCGTAAGAGAGCATCTCGCCCATCGCGACCAGCAGCCGCCGCTCGCCCGCGAACGGGTTGCGCGCGTGCGCCGTGAGCAGGTTGTCGACGACGACCACGTCGCGCTCGCGCCACGGGAAGGCGACTTCGAGTTTCTGGTACACGTCGAGGATGCTCCCCATCTCCGAGTCCGAGATGCGCGAGCCGTCGCCGTAGTAGCAGTTGCGCGGCAGGTCTCGCTCCTCGTAGAGCGAGCGGACGGAGGCTCGCGTCTCGGGGTCGAGGCAGGAGACGTGCCAGTGCTGCGCCTGATTGAACCAGACCGTCTCGCCCGTGCGCGGGTGACGGACTGCGGCCGGGCGCACGCAGAAGGTCTTCAAGACCTCGTCGCCCTCCCACTCGAAGCTCATCAGGTTTTCGCGGCAGCGGCGCTCGACCTCCGTCTTGTCAGACGTGCGGAAGACCTCGCGCCAGCCGAGCCCGAGCCCCTCGCCGTAGCGGCGCACGTACATCACGCCCCGCTCGACGAAGCGCTCGCGCACGTCGGGCGGGATCATTTCGTAGACGCGGCGGCTGTCGGCGAGCGGCGTCTCGCCGCCGCGGTCGGCCGGGCGCACGCAGCCGAACCAAATCTTCATCGGCCAGCGGTGGTTGAACGAGTTCTCGTTGTGCCACAGGATTTTCTGGTCGGCCGGGTAGAAGACCGGCGTGTAGACCTTGCCGCTGACGGTCTTGCGCGGGTGCTCGCCGTTCTCGTCAAAGAGCTCGGGGCAGAGGGCCGTCGCCAGCCGCTCGAAGTCGGCCGCCGAGTTGACCGCGAAGCCGCGGAACAGGAGCGCGCCGTGTTTGAGCAGTTGGCGCTCGACGAGCTCGCGGTTGTCGCGCGCCCACTCGGCCACGTCCACGTCGGGCGCGGCGGGACGCGCGACGAGCGGCAGGGGGTCGTCCGGCGAGAGCCGGTCGAAGCTGACGAGCTCCTGACGGCTCACGCCGACCGCCTTCGGCTTGATGCCCTTGAGCTTGCCGAGCTTGAGCTCCGAGAGCCTGCGGGCCTGTCCCTCGCGCTCTCTCTTTTCGACTTCTCCGATTGTCTCTTCCATCTCGCTCATCCTCGCTTCGGGCTGGCGCGCGACCCTTTCGAGCAGCGCCGTCAGGCAACGCGCCATGCGCGCGACGGTCGCCTCGTCGAAAAGCTCCGTGCTGTAGTTGAAGAAGGCTTCGAGCCGGTCGCCGCGCTCGACGAGCGCGAGTATCAGGTCGAGCTGCGACGTTTGGCCCGGCAGCTCAAGCGGCGCGATCGTGACGCCGGGCACTTCGAGCGCGGCGGGCGGCGCGTTCTGGAGCGTGATCTTGACGTTGAAGAGCGGCGAGCGGTTCAGGCCGCGCTCGGGCCTGACGGCGTTGACCAGCTTCTCGAACGGCACGTCCTGATGCGCGTAGGCGTCGAGCGCCGTCTCGTGCGCGCGCCGCAGAAGCTCTCTGAAGTCGGGGTCGCCCGAGAGGTTCGCGCGCAGCACGAGCTGGTTGACGAAAAACCCGATGAGCCCCTCGGTCTCGACGCGGTTGCGGTTCGCCACGTCGGCCCCGACGGCGAAGTCGTCCTGCGCCGTGTAGTGGCGCAGCAAGACCGAGAAGGCCGCGAAGACCGTCGTGAACAGCGTCACGCCCTCGGCGCGGCTGAGCGAGCGGAGCGCGTGAGAAAGCTCCGGCGCGAGCTCTATCCGGTGCATCGCGCCGCGCGAGGTCGGCGCTTCGGGGCGCGGGCGGTCGGTCGGAAGCTTCACCTCGGAAGGCAGGCCCGCGAGCTGTCGCTTCCAGTAGGAGAGCTGCGCTTCGAGCACCTCGCCGCGCAGCCAAGCGCGCTGCCAGACGGCGAAGTCCGCGTACTGAATCGGAAGCTCGGCGGGCTCGGGCGCGCGCCCTTCCGCGAACGCCGTGTAGAAGGCCGACAACTCTTCGATGAGAATCGCCATCGACCACGCGTCGCTCACGATGTGGTGCATCGTCAAGAGGAGGACGTGCTCGTCGTCGCCGAGCCGCAGGAGCGCCGCGCGCAGGAGCGGCCCCTCCGCGAGGTCGAACAGACGCCGCGCCTCGTCGGCCGCCAGACGCCGCACCTCGGCCTCGCGCTCCGCTTCCGGCAACGCGCCGAGGTCTGTGAGCGGCAGACTCAACCTCACGCGCGGGAGGATGACCTGCACGGGCTGCCCCTCGGCCGACGAGAAGACGGTGCGAAGGGATTCGTGGCGCGCGACGACCGCGTTGAGGCTCTCGGCGAGCGCGCCGGCGTCGAGCCGGCCCGTGATGCGGACGGGCGTGAAGATGTTGAAGGCCGGGTCGCCGCCCGTCAGCTCGTTCAGGAACCAGAGGCGCTGCTGCGCGAACGAGAGCGGCAGCTCGTCGCCGCGCGCGACGGGTTCGAGCGGCGGCGCGGCCAAGTCGGTCTCGCGCCGCGCCGACTCGACGCGCTCGGCGAGCGCCGCGACCGTCCGCGCCTCGAACAGAGCGCGCAGGGGCAGATGCACGTTAAAGGTCGCGGCGAGGCGCGACATGGCCTGCGTGGCGACGAGCGAGTGGCCGCCGATCTCGAAGAAGTCGTCGTGCACGCCGACGCGCCCGACGCGCAACACCTCCGACCAGACGGCGGCGATCAACTCCTCGGTCATCGCGCGCGGCGCGACGTATGTTTGCGCCGTCTCCGCACCGCCCGTCTCCATCTTCGCCAGCGCGTTGCGGTCGACCTTGCCGTTCGGCGTGAGCGGCATCGCGTCGAGCACCAGAAGGGCCGGCGGAATCATGTACTCGGGCAGACGCTCCTTCATGTGCGCGCGCAGCGCGGCGGCCGAGGGCCGCTCGCCGTC
>DASQDT010000049.1:0-12078 GCA_035634035.1 Pyrinomonadaceae bacterium
GATTTCAAGAATCCTGACCGCGCGCCGCTTTTCTTCCGTCCTCGCGTCGGCGACGCCGCGGCTCACTTGATGTACGCCTTGAGCTGCTCGGCCATCGTCGGGTTGAGTTTTTGCAGGCGCTTCTGCACCTCCTGCGCGCGCTTCTTGTCGCCGCCGCGGCGGTGCGCGATGGCGAGGTTGAAGAGCGCGCCCGCGTAGTCGGGCTTCAGACGCAGGGCGGTCTCGTGTTCGACGACCGCGCCCTTGTAGTCGCCGAGGTTGCCGATGGCGATGCCGAGGTTGTTGTGCGCCTCCGGCCAGTCGGGCTTCAGCCTGACGGCCTCGGCGAACTCGGCGCGCGCCTCCGTGAAGAGTTTCTGGCCCTCCTGCGGGCGCGCGCCGACCCAACGGCTGAGCGCGAAGCCGAGGTTGAAGTGCGCGCGCGCGTTCGACGGGTCGGTGGCAACCGCCTTGCGCAGAGTGTCGACCGCCTCGCTGAAGCGGTTAAGACTCGTGTAGACCCAACCCAAGTTGACCTGCGCCTCGGCGTAGTCGGGCTTCAGCCTGATGGCCTCGCGCAGCGCGACCTCGGCCTGAATAAACCGGCCGACGCGTCCGAGCGCGTGGCCGAGCGCGTGACGCAGCTCCGCGTCGGCCGGGCGCAGAAGCGTCGCCTGACGGTAGGGCTCGATGGCCTCCTCGTACTTCCCTTGCGCGCGGAAGAGGTCGCCGAGCGCGGTGAACGAGTCGGCGTCGCGCGGGTTCAGCCGCGACGCCTGACGGAAGGCTTCGGCCGCCTCGTTCGTCCGACCGAGTTTGGCGTAGGCGTCGCCCAAGTCGGCGTAGGCTTCGGCGTAGTCGGGTTTGAGCTTGACGGCCTGCGCGTAGGAGGTCGCGGCCCGCTCGGTCTGGCCGGCTTCGGCGTATGCGTCGCCGAGCGCGTAGAAGATTTCGGCGTCGCCGGCGTCGAGACGGGACGCCTGCTCGTAGGCCGAGGCCGCGTCGGCGTGGCGGCCGAGGCGCGCGTAGCTCGCGCCGAGGTACTTGAGCGCGTCGGCGTCCTCGCGTTCGAGCTCGGAGGCGCGCTTGAAGGAGTCGGCCGCCTCGCTGAAGCGGTTGAGCTCGTAGAGCGCGAGGCCGGCGTTGTAGTGCGCCTCGGCGTAGTCGGGGCGCGCGGCGACGGCCTGACGGAACGAGGCGAGCGCGTCGGCGTGGCGGCCCGCGTTACTCGCCGAGAGGCCGCGCGCGTTTAAAGACTCGGCCGTCGCCGACGGCGACGAGGCGGGGCGCTTCGGCGTCTCGGCGCGCTCGCGTCCGGTGTTGGGCGACGGCGACGTGGGCGCGCCGCCCGAAGGCCGCTGCGAGGACTGCTGGCCCGACTGTTGGCCCGACGCCGTGCGCGCGCGCCGAGGCGTGAAGCGGCGCGGGGCCGACTGGCGCGTGGCGCGTCGCTGCGGCTGGCGCACGGAGGCCGTGCTGACCGGCTCGATGAAGATGCCGGCGTTGCTGATGATGTCGCCCTGCGCGCGCCCGTCACTCGCGCCGAGCGCGAGTGTCATCGCGAAGACGGCGGCGAGCGTGCGCGCGCGAAGCGGCAGAGACTTGCGGCGGTGCGTGTTCATCAAACTGAAAACTCCTGCGCGTGCGAAGCCCGCGCGTCAGGTTCAGACGGAGGCGACGCGAGTTTATAACGTCGCGCGCCATTTATGAACCCCGCGCGGGACTTTCGGGTTGCCCGGCCCCACGAAGAGCGCCCGCCCCACTCGCGCCTGCACGACTGTAGTCGCCGCGCCGCGCCTCACACCTTCGCCTGCTTCCAGCGCCCGCGTTTGAAGGCGACGATGCTGACGAGGGCGAGCGTCGACTCGGCAATCGTGATGGCGAGAAACACCCCTTGCGCGCCCATGCCGAAGGGGCGTGCGAGCGCGTAGGCCAGAGGGATTTGAAAGAGCCAGTAGCAGAAGAGGTTGATGACGGTCGGCGTGTAGGTGTCGCCCGCGCCGTTGAACGCCTGCACCATCACCATGCCGTAGGCGTAAAAAATGTAGCCGTAGGAGACGTAGCGCAGGCAGTCGACGCCGTAAGGCACGACGGCCGGCGGCACGTCGAAGATGCCGACGAGTTGCTCGGCGAAGGCGACGAAGACGACCGTGACGACGGCGAGGAAGAGCATATTGTAGAAGCCCGTCAGCCACACGGCGCGCTCCGCCCGCTCGGGCTTCCCCGCCCCGAGGTTCTGCCCGACGAGCGTCGCCGCCGCGTTCGCCATCCCCCACGACGGGAGGATGGTGAAGACGACGATTCGCATCGCCACCGTGTAGCCCGCGAGCGCCGCGCTGCCGAAGACGGCCACGATGCGCACGAGCGCCACCCAACTCGCCGTCGCGACGAGGAACTGAAACATTCCGCCGAGCGAGATGCGCAGGATGTGGAGCATCAAGGCGGGGTCGGGCCTGACGTGCTCGCGGCGGACGCTGATGCGCGCGCGCCCGCGGCCCAGCGCCCAGAATTGGTAGAGCACGCCGATGCCGCGCCCGATGGTCGTCGCGATGGCCGAGCCCGTCACGCCCCACTCGGGGAACGGGCCGAGGCCGAAGATGAGGCACGGGTCGAGGACGAGATTGACGGCGTTCGCAATCCAGAGCGAGCGCATGGCGGTCGTCGCGTCGCCCGCGCCGCGGAAGATTCCGTTGTTGAGGAACAGGAGCATGATGACGACGTTCGAGCCGAGGATGATGCGCGGGTAGCCCGCCCCCTGCTCGATGACCGCCGCGTCGGCCCCCATCAGTCTCAACAAATCCGGCGCGAACACGACGCCGACGACGCCGACCGCCCCGGCGACGATGACGCCGAGCAGGATCGACTGCGCGCCCGCGTGCGCCGCCGCCTCGAAGTTCTTCTCGCCGACCCGGCGCGCGACCGTCGCCGTCGTCGCCATGCTCAGACCCAGCGCGACGGCGAAGACGATGGCGAGCATCGACTCGGTCAGGCCCACGGCGGCCGTCGCCGCCTCGCCCAGACGCGCGACCCAGAAGACGTTGACGACGCCGAAGAGCGACTCCATCAACATCTCCAAGACCATCGGCACGGCGAGCAGCCAGATGGCGCGGCCCATGCTGCCCTCCGTGAAATCCTGCTGCGTGCCGCCGACGGCCTCGCGCACGTTTCGCCACCCGCGCGCGAGCAGGCCGCCGCCCCGGCCGTCGCCCGCCGCCCCTATCTTCTCCGTTTCGTTCACGTCAAACTTTCCCGTTCTACCCCACCCGTTTTTGACTCCGCCTTGTCCCCACCCCACCCCTCACAGTCTCTTCTCGAAACAGACGCTCATCGGGTCGGACGCGTAAGCCCCGTAACAGGGGACGCGCGCGTAACCCTCGCCCTCGTAGAGCCTGATGGCCTCGGGCTGCTTGAGCCCCGTCTCAAGACGCACCGCCGAGTAGCTCAACTCGCGCGCGATGCGCTCAAGCTCTCTCAACACGCGCCGCGCCACGCCGCGACGCCGCGCGTCGGGCTCGACGTACATCCGCTTCACCTCGGCCACGCCCGCTTCGAGCGGGCGCACCGCGCCGCACCCGACGGCCCGCCCCGCGAGCCGCGCGACGACGAAGGCGCAGCCCTCGCCCTCCACGTCCTCCGGCACGAACTGACACGGGCCCGTGTCGCCGTACCAGCGGCCGAACTCCTCCCACAGTTGCTCGACGAGCGCGCGGCTCTCCGCGGCGCGCGGGTCTGCGACTTCGACGCTCACGTCGGCCATGATTTCGAGTTCGACGGTTCCGCGTTCAGCCGGCGCGTTCGAGCGCGGCGCGATCCCAACCGGCGAGTTCGGCCCCGGCCTCGTAGGTGCTTTGCAGGAACTCGGTCAGCGCCTCGTCGGGCGCGGGGGCGCGGCGCACGTCGTCGTACATGAGCAGGAACTCGGAGAGGTCTTTGCTGTAGAACGCTTCGGCCGGGCGGACGCGCGCCTCCTTGTAGCCGGCCGGCTCGGGCGCGGTGTAGGAGTAGAAGGCCGCGCCTTCGACTGCGCCGCCGCCCGGCCAGAAGCCGTGGCTGATGCACTCGTGCGAGTAGGCCTCGCGCGTGATGGAGTCCGCGCCCTCGCGCTCGGGCGCGCGCCGCCCCGAGAAGCGCGTGACGGCCAGATCGAAACTCCCCCAGAAGAAATGGACGGGGCTGCACTTGCCTATGAAGCGGCCGCGAAAACTTTTGAAGACGCGGTCGGCCTGCACGAGCGCGCGCCAGAATCGCTCGGCCTGCGCCGCCTCGTAGGTCGCGTGCACGCGGTCTTCGGCGAACGGGATGGGGTCGGCCACCTCGTCGGGCAGCGCGCGGATTTTCACCTCCAGATTCAGCTCGCGCAGAAGTGACATCAGCTCCGCGTAGAAGTCCGCGACCGACTTCGGTTCGAGCGCGATGCTGCGAAACTCGCCGTCGCTCGTCGTCAGCACTAGGCGGTGCGCGATGAAGTCGAAGGTCAGGTCGAAGTCGCGCGTGCCGTGGGGGACGGCCGAGGTCGTCAGGCCGCGCGGCGTGACGTAGAGCGGCACCTCCCAGAAGTGGTTGACGCGCGGGCTACAGACGAGCCGCACCTTGCCGACGACCTGCGTCCACATGTGCAGGGTCGCGTAGGTGTCGCGCCACTCCGCGAGCGGGAGCGCCGGCCAGACTTCGGCCCTTTCGTTCGCTGCGTCAGACATGAGTTTCCCTCCGCCAGACCGTTTCGACTTCCTCGCCTTACGCGCCTCATCTTACATTTGTTCGCGCCGCGCGGGCCAAGAACTTCGCGTTAACTTTTATCCACGTCGGCACGTCCGGCCGACGTGCTTGACCTCCCGTCGGGCGGCGTGTTAGCTTCCGATTTCGTAAAGACTTCAGCAAAATCAGCTCCATCTAACCTTCGGCCCGCCGCGCGCGGGGGAGTTGCGAGTGTGACGACCGCGCCCTCTCTCAAGCAGACGCCTCTCAACGCCGCGCACAGGCGCATGGGCGGCCGCATGGTCGACTTCGGCGGGTGGGATATGCCCGTCCAGTACCCGGCCGGCACGGTCGAGGAGCACGCCGCCACGCGCACGCGCGCCGGCCTCTTCGACGTTTCGCACATGGGCGAGTTCGAGCTGCGCGGCCCCGATTCCATCGCCCTCGTCAACCGCCTGTGCTCGAACGACGTGACGAAACTCGTCGACGGTCAGGCGCACTACTCGGCCCTGACGACCCCGGCCGGCACGGTCGTCGACGACCTGCTCGTCTACCGCTTCGGCCCCGAACACCTCCTGCTCGTCGTCAACGCCTCGACCACCGACAAGGACTGGGACTGGATCAACTCGCACAGGCGTGACGAGCGCGTCGAACTCGTGAACCGCTCGACGGACTTCTGCCAGCTCGCCCTTCAAGGCCCGTCCGCCGTCTCCATACTCCGGCAGCTCACCGACACGCCGCTCGACGAGATCAAGTACTACCACTTCCGCGAGGGGCGCGTCGACGGCGTCGACGCCATCATCTCGCGCACCGGCTACACGGGCGAGGACGGCTTCGAGGTCTACGCCGCGGCCGAGCACGCCGAGCGCCTCTGGGAGAAGATTCTGGACGCGGGCCGCCACGGCACGCCCGAAGGCGTCCTGCCCGCGGGGCTCGCGGCGCGCAACACGCTCCGGCTCGAAGCGGCGATGGCGCTCTACGGCCACGAGCTCGACGAGGAGCACACGCTGCTCGAAGCGAACCTCGGCTGGATTACGAAACTGAACAAGGGCGACTTCACGGGGCGCGAGGCGCTCGCGCGGCAGAAGGAGGAGGGCGTCCGCCGCAAGCTCGCCGGCTTCGAGGTGACCGAGCGCGGCATCGCGCGCGACGGCCAAGACGTTTACGTCGAGGGCCGGAAGGTCGGCGTCGTCACCTCCGGCAGCCCCGCGCCGTTTCTGAAGAAGAACATCGGGCTGGCCTACGTGCCGGCCGAGTACGCCGCGCCGGGGCAGCCGATACAGATCGACGTGCGCGGCCGCATGGTCGGCGCGCAAGTAGTCCCGACGCCGTTCTACAAACGCGAGAAGAAGTAGACGGTGGTCAGCATTCAGTAGCCGGCGGACGCTCCGCGCCGACGACGCTCGTGCCTGACGAACCGCCGCCGAAGGTTTTAACTACTGACTACTGTTTACCGTCTACTGTCTACTTTCCGGAGGCTTCATGTCGAACATTCCCGATGGACTGAACTACAGCAAGGATCACGAGTGGATCAGAGTCGAGGGGCAGACCGCCACGGTCGGCATCACCGACCACGCGCAGAACTCGCTCGGCGACGTGGTCTACGTCGAGCTGCCGAAGGTCGGCGACACCTTCGGCGCGCACGAGGCGTTCGGCTCGGTCGAATCCGTCAAGGCCGTCTCGGAACTCTTCCTCCCCGTCGCGGGCGAAGTCACGGAGGTCAACGAGGAGTTGCAGGACTCGCCCGAGCAGGTCAACACCGACCCCTACGGCGCGGGCTGGATGGTGCGCATACGCGTCACCGACCCCGGCCAGATCGACGGCCTGCTCTCGGCCAAAGAGTACGAGGACTTCACGCAGACCGACGCCGAGTAGTTAAACAAGCGGAGTAATCAAACAAGACGTGCGCTACATCCCGAACTCGCCGGAAGAGCGGCAGGAGATGCTTGGGAGCGTCGGCCTCGACACGGCCGACGCGCTCTTCGATTCGATACCCGCGGAGGTGCGTCTCGCGCGCCCGCTCGAAGTCCCCGAGGCGCTCTCGGAAATCGAGCTGCTCGCGCGCTTCGAGCGCACGGCCGCGCGCAACGCCGCCGCGCGGCGGCCCAACTTCCTCGGCGCGGGCGCCTACTCGCACTACTCGCCGACCATCGTCGACGCGCTCATCCAGCGCTCCGAGTTCTTCACGGCCTACACGCCCTACCAGCCCGAAATCTCGCAGGGCACGCTCCAAGCCATCTTCGAGTTTCAGACTCTGGTCTGCCAGCTCACGGGCATGGACGTGGCGAACGCCTCGATGTACGACGGCTCGACCGCGATGGCCGAGGCCGTCCTGATGGCCGAGCGCGTCACGCGCCGCAGCCGCGTCGTCGTCTCCTCGGGCGTGCACCCCGAATACCTGAAAGTCGCCGAGACTTACGTCGCGCACGCCGGCATCGAGCTCGTGCGCGCCGAGGTGGACGAGGCGACGGGCCGGACGCTCGCCGGCGACGACGTCGTCGACGACAAGGTCGCGGCCTTCGTCGTCCAGTCGCCCAACTTCTTCGGCGGCGTCGAGGATTTGAAGGCGGCGGCCGAGCGCGCGCACGCCGCCGGCGCCCTGCTCGTCGTCGTCGTCACCGAGAGCGCGTCGCTCGGACTCCTGCGCTCGCCCGGCGAGTGCGGCGCGGACGTGGTCGTCGCCGAGGGCCAATCGTTCGGCGTGCCGCTCTCTTACGGCGGCCCCTACGTCGGGCTGTTCGCCACGCGCGAGAAGTTCGCGCGCCAGCTACCGGGCCGCCTCGTCGGCGTCGCCTACGACCGCGAGGGCCGGCGCGGCTTCGTCCTGACGCTCGCCACGCGCGAGCAGCACATCCGCCGCGAGAAGGCCACCTCGAACATCTGCACCAACGAGGGCCTCATCGCTCTGGCCGCGACCATCTACATGACGGCGCTCGGCCGCAAGGGCTTGCAGGAGGTCGCCGCGCAGTGCGCGCAGAAGGCGGCCCACGCGCGCCGCCAGATTGCCACGCTCGAAGGCTTCGCGCTGCCCCACTCCGCGCCCGTCTTTAACGAGTTCGTCGTGCGCGCGCCCGCCCCGGCCGAGGAAGTGCTGCGCCGGCTCGCCTCCGAGCACCAAGTCACGGGCGGCCTCGCGCTCTCGCGCTACTACGCGGAGCGCCCGAACGACCTCCTCGTCTGCGTCACGGAGACGAACACGCGCGCCGAGATAGACGCGCTCGTCTCCGGCCTGAGAAACGTCACCGCGCCATGAACCAACCGAAGGCTTCGCAACACATCACGCAGAACGAGGCGCTCGTCTTCGAGCGCTCGCAGGCGGGCCGCCGCGGCTATATGCTGCCCGCGCTCGACGTTGACGAGACGCCGCTCGACGAGCTCCTGCCCGCCGAGCTCCGGCGCGCGGACGACCTCGAAGGCGTGCCGGAACTCTCCGAGCCCGACGTGGTGCGCCACTTCACGCGCATCTCGACGTGGAACTACCACATCGACCTCGGTATGTACCCGCTCGGCTCCTGCACGATGAAGTACAACTCGCGCCTCAACGAAAAGGTGGCGCGCATCGCGGGCTTCGCCAACCTCCACCCGCTCGCGCCCGCCGAGGACGCGCAGGGCGCGCTCGAAGTGATGTACGAGCTTCAGCAGCACCTCGCCGAGATAACGGGGCTGCCCGGCGTCTCCTTGCAGCCCGCGGCCGGCGCGCACGGCGAGCTGACCGGCGTCATGATGATTCGCGCCTTCCTCGACAAGCGCGACGGGGAGGGCGCGGGCGCGCGCCGCGTCATGCTCATCCCCGACTCGGCGCACGGCACGAACCCGGCATCGGCGCACCTCTCTGGCTTCACCGTCAAGACGATTCGCTCGACGAGCGAGGGCCTGACCGACCTCGAACATTTGCGCGAGCTGTGCGCGGCGCGCGACGTGGCCGGCCTGATGCTCACGAACCCGAACACGTGCGGCATCTTCGAGCGCAACATTCAGGAGATTTGCCGCGTCGTCCACGACGCGGGCGGCCTCGTCTACATGGACGGCGCGAACATGAACGCGCTCGTCGGCGTCGCGCGCCCCGGCGACATGGGCGTCGATGTCATCCACTTAAATCTTCACAAGACCTTCTCCACCCCGCACGGCGGCGGCGGCCCCGGCTCCGGCCCCTGCTGCTCGACGGCCGAGCTCGAACCGTTCCTGCCCGTCCCGCGCGTCGTCCGCGCCGAAGGCGAAGGCGGCGAGGCGAGCTACGCGCTCGACTCCGACCGCCCCGACTCCATCGGCCGCGTCAAGGCCTTCTACGGCAACTTCGGGATGCACCTGCGCGCGCTCGCCTACATCCTGACGCACGGCCGGCAGGGCCTGCGCGAGGCGACCGAGGCGGCCGTCTTGAACGCGCGCTTCGTCGCGGCTGGCCTGCGCGACACGTTCGACCAGCCCTTCACGTCGCCGCCCATGCACGAGGTGCTGTTCACCGACAAGCGACAGTCGCGCAAGGGCGCGCACACGCTCGACATCGCCAAGCGCCTCATCGATTACGGCTTCCACCCGATGACGATTTACTTCCCGCTCATCGTGCAGGGCGCGATGCTCATCGAGCCGACCGAGTCGGTCGGGCGCGCGGAGTTGCAGCAGTTCGTCGACGCGATGAAGGAGATCGCGCGCGAGGCGGTCGAAGACCCCGAGCTGGTCTTGAACGCGCCGCACACGACGCGCATCGGCCGTCTCGACGAGGCCGCGGCCGCGCGCAAGCCCGTCCTCCGCTGGCGGCCCGAGGAGAAGGCCGCGACGGCTTAACCCGCGTGACCGTCTAAGCCCGCGCCGCGCCCGGAACACGCCGACGCCCCGCTTCGTTCTCCCCTTGTGTGCCGACACGCCGAAGGAGGACAGACGATGCGTAAACTTCTTTCCCTACTCTTCCCGCTCGCGGCCTTCGCGGTCGCCGCCGCCGCCGAGCAGTCAAACCCGCCGCAGCCCAAAGAGGCGAGCGCCGCGAGCGCGGCCGTGCGCACCGTCAAAGGTCGCGTGCTCACCTCGTCGGGCGTCCCGCCCGCGCAGATCAAGTTCGACGACGACTTCAAGTACATCGGCTCGCAGGACTTCATCCTCTACGACGTGGCGCGCGCCGAGCAGCACTTCTTCGTCGACGCCGGCCCCGACGGGCGCATACGCCGCCTCTACTGGGTGCAGTTCGAGGGCTACCTGCCGTCGAACACGCACACCTACGACTACAAGTCGACGCAGACCGTGAGGGTCGGCCCGTTCGACTTCTACGCCGACTCACACCCCGTCCCCCTCAAGGCCGCGTCGGGCCGCCCCGACTCCGACGGCGCGCGCGCACGCGCCTTCCTCGAAAGCAAGGGGCTGCGCGTGGCGGGCGACGACATTCTGCTCCAGCGCCTCGTCCATCTCGTCGACGAGAAGCGCCGCGACGAGCTGCTGATTATCTACATCGAAGATTTGAGCGCGGCGGGCCTGACGGCCGCCGACCTCGCGCCGGGCGGGCGCGCGGCCGAGCGCTGGCCGCGCATGTCGCAGGAGCTTCTGCGCCGCGCCCTCGGCGGCATTAAAATCTCGCGCTGAAGTTCGGGCGGGCGCGAAAGCGCACGACGAAAGGTGTCCGACGATGCCTGCGAAAATGCCTGTGAAAGAGAAGAAGGACTTCGACGCCGTCCACGCGCGCCTCCGAGACATCCTGCGGCGCTACGAGCGCGGGGCGCTCAAGGCGTCCGCGGACAAGCCGGGCGACTACACCCTCATCGGGCCGCCGACCGAGGCGAGCAAGGGGCGCGACGTGTGGTTCGGCGCGGTGCAGGCGCGCAAGAACTACGTCTCCTACCACCTGATGCCGGTCTACGCCTTCCCCGAGCTTCTGGACGAGGTCTCGCCCGCGCTCCGCAAGCGGATGCAGGGCAAGGCGTGCTTCAACTTCAAGGAAGTGGACGCCGAGTTGTTCAGGGAGTTAGAGAAGCTGACCGAGAGCGGCTACAAACGTTTCAAGCGCGAGAAGCTTCTTCGGTGAATTCCACTACCCGCCATTCACATCTACTACTCACTGCTTCTCTTTCGGAAGCTTGACGGTCATGCGTCGGCCCGCGCGGACGACGCCGAGCTTGATTTCGGGCGCGGAGGTCAGACCCAGCGCGCTCACGTCGCGCGCCGTCTCGACGGCGCGGCCGTTGATCGTCTCGACCACGTCGCCGGGCTGAATCCCCGCCGCGCCGGCCGCGCTCCCCTCGCGCACGAGCACGACGAGCAGCCCGCCGCGCACCTTGAGCTTCGCCGCCGAGCGCGTCGTCAGCCCGACCGACTTGAGTCCGAACGAAAGGAGCGGCTGCGCCGGGGCCAGAGGCTGCGGCGTGGCCGCGGCTTCGGCGAGCGCGGCGCGGCGCGCGGCCGCCGCGTAGCGCGCCTCGGCCACGGACAAAACGGAGTGCTCCGAGGAGACGCGCGACTCTATCTCGCGCAGACGCATCCGCACATCTTCGAGCTGCCGCAAGGGCAAATCTTCGGCGCGCAACTCCCTCGTCAGTTGCCGCTCGGCGAGTCGCGCCAGACGCAGCTCGGTCTGGAGCGAACGCATCCGCTCCTGCGCGGCGCGCATCTCTGACTCCGCCTGCCTCATGCTCTCCGACTCGGCCTGCGCCCGCCTGAGCGCCTGCTGCATCGTCGCCTCGAAGCCCGCCGTCGCCGGGTTCTGCGCGGCGCTCAGTTGCACGGGCACGTCGAGCGGCGTGTTCGAGGTCGGACGCCAGACCGTGAAGTTGAGCGTCGCGCCCGCGCCCGCCTCTTTAATCCAGAAGGTGAAGTCGTCGACGCCGCCCACCTCTCGGCCGCCGACGCGCAGGATGACGTCGCCCGGCAGCAGGCCCGCGGTCGCGGCCGGCGCGCCCGGCACGACCGAGGTCAGCACGACGCCCTGCTTCCTGTGGACGATGGGGGCGACCGTCTCGAACTTCCAACCCTTGAGCGTGAAGTCCGCCAGCGAGAAGCTTGAGACGGCCGCGCCGCCCGCGCCGAGCCACGGCTGCGGGACGCTCGCGCGCCGCGTCCGCACGCGCTCGGCCGCGACGCGCACCGTCTCGGCCGGCACTATCTCGGGGTCTGTCTCGCCGCTGTCGAGGAGGATGCCGACGACCTCGCCCGCCTCGTCGGTCGCGATCGCGCCCGTCCAAGCCGGCGTGACGGTCGGCGCGCTCACCCTCGCGCGGACGGCCGCGCCCGTCGGCGCGAGCTTGACCTCCGTCAGGTAGCCTTCCTTCTCGCCGATGCCGAAGTAGAGGAATTCCGTGTGGCCCTCGTCGCCGAGCGCTTGGGCGGCGGGCGTCGTGGCCGCGACGGGCGCGGCGGGCGCGGGCGCGTAGAGGCGCACGCGCTGGCCGACCGACGGCGCGGGCGGCGCGGGCGGCGCTGGCGTCG
>DASQDT010000050.1:0-20201 GCA_035634035.1 Pyrinomonadaceae bacterium
GCCCGCCCCCGCGATTCACAAGCCTCGAATCGCGGGGGCGGGCTTTTGCGGCGTACCCGTAAATCTCTGCGACGCTGAAGAAAGGTTTTGAGTCGGGGAAGAAAGCTTTTGCGCCGCGAGTTTAAAGCTTTGAATCGCAACGCTCAAAAGCGACCGCCGCACCGGCCGCACGCGCCGCCCCAACAAACCAAAAACCGACCAGACCTGACACGCCGGGCGCGCACGGCCCCCGCGTCGTGCCGGGCCGCGCGCGCCCCAAAATAGAAGGCGGGCTAAACGTTCGGCGGCGACCGCATCTTGACGCGAGGCAAGCTCAAGAATGGCGGCCCAATCTTCTTCGCCTACGAGCGGAGTTGCAAGCTGGTGTCCCGTCGTTGATTGGCGCGGGTAGGCAAATTGCATGAGTGGGATATGTTAATTTTGTATATCCGTCAATGTGTTCATATAACATGGCGGATGAAGAAGAGAGCTTACATCGCTCAGCGCGACCGCCTCGTCAGCCTCTTGCGCGAGATGAGAATTGAAGCCGGTCTGACGCAGAATGAGTTGGCCGGACGCATCGAAAAAGACCAAGCTTATGTTTCAAGGTATGAAAGCGGTCAGAGACGGCTTGACGTGCTCGAAGTGCGCGAGATATGTCAGGCCATCGGAATTAAGTTTGAGGTATTTGTTAGAAGGTTAGAAAAGGTGCTGAAGTAGACGGGGCGAGATAAAGACTCGGCCGAACGCCTCGATAACATGACTCCCACACTTGTCCTATCAGATGAGCTAAATGCTTGATGCTCGGCGTTGGTTAAGGGGGGCGTTTGCCTGCGCTTGGGGTGAGTCGTGCTGTTTCATGTGAGCGAGGAGCAGGGGATTGAGAGGTTCGAGCCGCGTGCGGCGGAAGGCGGCGGCGAGCCCGTCGTGTGGGCGGTTGACGGGGAGAGGCTGAGGAATTACTTGGTGCCGCGCGAGTGCCCGCGCGTGACTTTCTACGCGGGGCCGGGGACGAGCGCGGAGGACGCGGAGCGGTTTCTGGGGGCGAGCCCGGCGGTCGTCGCGGTCGAGGGCGGGTGGTTGGGTCGCCTGCGTTCGTGCCGCTTGTACTGCTATCACCTGCCGCCCGAGACGTTCGAGTGCGTCGACGAGTGCGCGGGCTACTTCGTCAGCCGCGAGGCCGCCGTGCCCGCGCGCGTCGAGGTCTTCGACGACTTGATGACGGAACTGCTCGGGCGCGGCGTCGAGCTGCGCTTCGTGCCGAACCTCTGGCCGCTACACGACGCCGTCGTCGCCTCCAGCTTGCGCTTCTCCTGCATACGCATGCGCAACGCGCGGGCCGCGTCCTGAAGGCGTCGCGCGCGCACATTGACTTTCCGCGCCGGGCGCTGATAGAAGCGCCCCGTCGCATCCGCCTCGCTTCCGTCACACGCCCGCAAAGGAGAAACGCCTTGAACCCGCAACACCCGGAAGAGAAAGCCGAGGAAGTAGACTTGGAGGCGCGTGCGCGCGACCGCGCCGAGCTGCGCGATATCATCAGGAAGCCTCTCAGGCCGGAGCGTCTGGAGGAGTTCGCGCGGGTGAGTCGCGGCCGGGCGGAGATCGTCGAGAAGTCCGTCTGGGGTCAGATTCGTTGGTCGAAGTCAATCGGGCGCCCGAGCAGCACGCGCCTCGCCGACGCCTTCGTCATCGAACACCGCTTCCACGTGTACGACGAAGTGGCTGTGGATGACCCGGATTTCGACGTGGACGTTTGGCTCAACAACTCTTTCCTACTCTCGAAGTGGGATTTGGAGGACGACGAAAATTTCTACGTCGCGTTTCGCTCTACCCTAGTTACCGGCAATGTTAATGTCGTCTGGGTGCGTTTCGCGGATAACGTGCCGTGGAGACGTACGCCGGGGGCGACCGGGCGAGGCTACCGTCTCATCGTTCCGCCGGCGCGGTTTTTTAACACCGAGGATACGCCGCCGAAGGTCACCGTCCTCCAAGACTTCGAGGTCATCTTCAAACACACGAGCTTCCTTCCCTAAGCGGGGCGCGGGCGTCTGCGCGGGTGGGGCAATCGGCTCAGCGTTTGAGCCAGCCGAAGAGGCCGTGGAGGACGGTCTCGCGGTTCTCCTCGTAGATGGCTTTGGTGAGCGGGATGGACATGGGGCAGACGCGCACGCAGTTCTGCGCGTTGCCGCAGTTGGTGATGCCGTCCTCGCCCACGATGGCCGACAGGCGCTCGTCGCGCGTGATCTTGCCGGTCGGGTGCATGTTGAGGTAGCGCACCTGCGCGATGGCCTGCGGGCCGATGTAGTTGTCGCCCTCGTACTGCGGGCAGGCTTCGAGGCAGCACCCGCACGTCATGCAGCGCGAGTAGGCGTAGCGCTCCTCGACCTCCTCCTGCGACATCTTCGGCCCCGGCCCCAAGTCGTGCGTCCCGTCGATCTCGATCCACGCGTGGACGCGCCTGAGGTGGTCGAACATCTGCGAGCGGTCGACGATCAGGTCGCGGACGTTCGGGAACTTCGACATCGGCTCCAAGGTTATCGGCTGCTCAAGCTGGTCGACGAGCGCCGAGCACGACTGCCTGACCTTCCCGTTGATGACCATCGTGCAGATGCCGCAGACCTGCTCCAAGCAGTTCATGTCCCAGACGGGCGGCGTCGTCTGCTTGCCCTCGCGCGTGACGGGGTTCTTACGAATCTCCATCAAACACGAGATGATGTTGAGGTTCGGGCGGTAGGGAATCGCGAACTCCTCCCAGTAGGCGGGCGAGTCCTGCGCGTCGCGCCGGCGTATGCGCAGGACGACTTCGCGCGGGGGCGTCTTGGCTGAACTGTTCTGGGCGTGTGCTTGTGCGCTCATACCTCGTCGGATTTCCCCCCCGCGTCTTCGAGTGATTTGCCCTGCTCGCGCCGCGTCTCAAGGTCGCCCGAGACGCCACGGTCGACCTGCTCCTTGTTCTGACCCCAGACGGCCGGCCCCGAGGTGTTATCCGGCCTCTGCTCCCAACCCGACGCGGGCACTTGCGCCGCGCCGTCCTTCGTCGGCGAGTTCTCGGCGACGCCGCCCGCGGCCGCCTTCGCCGCGTCCTGCTTGCCCTTCGAGTAGTCGCGCTTGCGCGGCTTAACCAGAGACACGTCGACCGGCTCCCAAGAGAAGACCGGGCCTTCGCCGGAGAACTCGGCGATGGTCGTCTTCAAGAAATTCTCGTCGTCGCGGTTGGGGAAGTCGGGCTTGTAGTGCGCGCCGCGCGACTCGTCGCGGTTGAGAGCGCCGAGCGTGATGACGCGCGCGAGCTGCAACATATTGTAGAGCTGTCGGGCGTGCGGGAGCGCGTGCGTGGCCCACATGTTCGAGTCGTTGATGGAGACGCGGCGGTAGCGTTCGAGCAACTCCTGCAACTTCTCGTCGGTCGCCTTGAGGCGGTCGTTGTAGCGGACGACCGTCACGTTGTCCGTCATCCACTTGCCCATCTCGTCGTGTATGACGTACTGATTTTCGCCGCCCGTCTGTTTGATGAGCGACTCGTTTATCTCGCGCTGTCGCTTCAGCTCGTCGTCGTAAATCCGCGAGGCGTCCGAGCCGTTTCGCTCGACGTTCTTGGCGAACTCGACCGCGGCGGGCGCGGCGACGAAGCCGCCGAAGACGCAACTGACGAGCGAGTTCGCGCCCAAGCGGTTCGCGCCGTGAATCGAGTAGTCACATTCGCCCGCGGCCAGAAGGCCGGGGATGTTCGTGCGCTGGTCGAAGTCTACCCACAGCCCGCCCATCGAGTAGTGGACGCCCGGAAAGATGCGCATCGGGACGTGGCGCGGGTCGTCGCCGACGAACATCTCGTAGATTTCCAGAATCGCGCCGAGCTTGCGGTCTAAGGTCTCGGCCGGGATGTGCGTCAGGTCGAGGTAGACCTGATTGTCGCCGCCGATGCCCTTGCCTTCGAGGCAGACTTGGAAGATTTCGCGCGTCGCGATGTCGCGCGGGACGAGGTTGCCGTAGGCCGGGTACTTCTCTTCGAGGAAGTACCAGCGCTCGCCCTCGGGGATAGACGACGGCGCGCGCTTGTCGCCCTCAGTCTTCGGAACCCACACGCGCCCGCCCTCGCCGCGCGCCGACTCCGACATCAGACGCAGCTTGTCCTCGCCCGGTATCGAAGTCGGGTGGACTTGGATGAACTCGCCGTTGGCGTAGCGCGCGCCCTGCTGGTAGCAGGCCGAGACGGCCGAGCCCGTGCAGACCATCGAGTTCGTCGACTTGCCGAAGATGAGGCCGGGGCCGCCCGTCGCCATGATGACGGCGTCGGCCGGAAAGGCTTTGAGTTCGAGCGTCGACTTGTCCATGGCGACGATTCCGCGGCAGACGCCGTGGCCGTCCAAGACGAGCGACATCATCTCCCAGTGCTCGAACTTCCTGACCTTGCCCGCGACCTCGTAGCGTCGCACCTGCTCGTCGAGCGCGTAGAGGAGCTGCTGGCCGGTCGAGGCCCCGGCGAAGGCCGTGCGGTGGTGCTTCGTGCCGCCGAAGCGCCGGAAGTCGAGAAGCCCTTCCTTCGTGCGCGAGAAGGGGACGCCCATGCGGTCGAAGAGGTAGATGATGGCCGGGGCCATCTCGCACATCTGTTTGGCGGGCGGCTGGTTGGCGAGGAAGTCGCCGCCGTAGACCGTGTCGTCGAAGTGCTCCCAAGTCGAGTCGCCCTCGCCCTTCGTGTTGACCGCGCCGTTGATGCCGCCCTGCGCGCAGACCGAGTGCGAGCGCTTGACGGGGACGACCGAGAAGAGGTCGACCGCGTGGCCCGCCTCGGCGATCTTCATCGCCGCCGCCAAGCCCGCGAGCCCGCCGCCGACCACCGCTATCCGGATGCCGTTCGTCGTCGCCATCGCTTTACAGAATCCCTCCGAGCAGGCCGCCCGAGCCGGGCCGCATGAAAGCCACCATGACGTTAATCCAGAGCGCGAGCAGCAGGACGCCGAACGCGATGCAGGCGTAGCCCGTCAACCTTTGCGCGCGCTCGCCGATGACGATGCCCCAGTCGACGGCGAAGAGCCACAGCCCGTTGGCGAAGTGCCAGATGGTCGAGACGATGCCGACGACGTAGACGAGGATGATCCACGGAATCTGGAACTCCGTGGAGACGATGTCGTAGGCGCGCTCGGGCGCGTGGGCGACCGAGACCTCGTTTAGGCCCGGCACGAGGCCGAAGCGGAAGTTGAGCAGGTGGAAGAGGATGAAGACGAAGAGTATCAGCCCGGTCAGGCGCTGGATGGTGTAGAACCAGTTGCGCGGGTAGGGGTAGGCGAGGTTGTTGGGCCGCGCCTCCCAAGTGATGAACAGCCCGTAGAGGGCGTGGTAGAGGAGCGGGATGAAGATGAACGTTATCTCGACGAAGAGGATGTAGGGTATCTGCTGGAGGTCGCCGACGGCCTCGTTGAAGTGCTCGGGGCCGTCGGTCGGGTGGAGCGCCTTCGAGTTGGTGTAAAGGTGCTCCAGCAGGAACGCGCCGAGCGGCACGATGCCGGAGAGTTGGTGCAGCTTGCGCAGGACGAAAGTCCTGCTCAGTCGAACGGCCATGAACGGTTGTGGCCCCCCTTCGCCGCCTCTTTGATTCGGGTGAACGGGCCAGATTATTAACCGCCGCGCCCCCGAAATGCAACGACCGGACGGGAAGGGGCGCGGCCGCCGGCAGACTTCACCCATGAGCAGTTCCGCTCGAAACCGGCCGCCGGGCCGCGCCGCCTTCTCGTCTGCCGGGGATTATAAGCCGCGCCACGTATAAGGTGAAATGAATAAACTTGCGAGTCAATTTGAGAATAACTTATAATTCACGACGTGCAGATAGAGACCCTTAAAATCTTCTGCGACCTCGTCGAGACGCAGAGCTTCTCGCAGGCCGCCGAGCGCAACTTCGTCACGCAGTCGGCCGTCAGCCAGCAGGTGCGCGGGCTCGAAGAGAAGTTCAAGCGGAGGCTCTTGGAGCGCGTGCGCGGGCGGCGCGACTTGGCGCTCACCGAGGCCGGGCGGACGTTCTACGAGTCGAGCCGCGAGGTCTTGCGCGCCTACCTGACGCTCGTCGAGGACATGCGCTCCCTGACGGGTACGGTGTCGGGGACGGTGCGCGTCGCGACCGTCTACAGCGTCGGCCTGCATGAGCTGCCGCCGGCCGTGCGCGACTTCATGTCGCTCTACCCGCAGGCGAAGATAGACTTGGAGTACAGCCGTACGACGCGCATCGTGCGCGACGTTCTGAGCGGCGCGGTCGAGCTGGGCGTCGTCGCCTTCCCCGAAAAGCGGCGCGGGCTTTCGGTCGTCCCCGTCGGGCGCGACCGCCTCGTCCTCATCTGCCCGCCCGGCCACGCTCTGGCGGGGCGCAAGAAGGTGCGCGCGAAGGATTTGGACGGGCAGGACTTCGTCCTGTTCGAGCGCGACATCCCGACGCGGCGCGCGACCGACCGGGTGCTGCGCGCGCACGGCGTCACAGTCCGACGCGCCGCCGAGTTCGACAACATCGAGACCATCAAGCGCGCCGTCGAGGTCGGCATCGGGCTCGGAATAGTGCCGCGACTTTCGGTGACGGACGAGGCGCGGACGGGTCAGCTCGCCGTCGTGCAGCTGGCCGAGCCGGAGTGGACGCGCACGGTCGGCGTCATCTACCGCAGCGACCGGACGCTCAACACGGCCGCCCGCAAGTTTCTTGAGCTGCTCCAAAAACGCGAGCACAACGGCGCGGCCGAAGGGTAAGGCGCGGCGGCGCGTCTCCGCGCCGGGGCGCGAGGAGCGAGGGAATGCGTAGGGTGATGGTCATCGGGTCGGCCGGCGCGGGCAAGTCTACCTTCGCGCGCCGGCTCGGCCCGCTTTTGGGCCTTGAGGTCATACACCTCGACGCGGAGCACTGGGGCGCGGGCTGGGCCGAGCCCCCGCGCGACGAGTGGCGGCGCAAGGTGACGGAGCTGGCCGCGCGCGACTCTTGGGTGATTGACGGCAACTACTCGGGCACGCTGGACGTGCGGCTCGACGCGTGCGACACGGTCATCTTTCTCGACCTGCCACGCGTGCTCTGCGTGTGGCGCGTGCTGAAGCGCGTCGTGACGTACAGGCGCGGGGGTCGGCCCGACATACCGGAAGGGTGCGACGAGCGTTTCGATTTCAAGTTCCTGCTGTGGGTCTGGAACTACCCGCGCCGGACGCGGCCGCGCGTGCTGCGACTGATCGAAGAGCGCGCGAAGGGGAAGAGGGTCTACCGTCTGCGCACGCGCGCGGAGATCGAGGGTTTCTTGACGCGGCTGGGCGCGGGAAGAAGCGCGGAGGAGAAGGCGACTGTCTGAAGAGTTGACGAAACTCCCGGCCTCGCGCCTCGCCGCGCTCATGCGCGGGCGCGACGTTTCGCCCGTCGAAGTCGTCGGGGCTTACCTGCGACGAATCGAAAAATTGAACCCGCTTCTGAACGCCGTCGTCACCGTCGCGCCGGACGCTATCGAGCGGGCGAGGGAAGTCGAGGCGAGACTCGCGCGCGGCGGGGAGGCGGGCGCGCTCGCGGGCGTGCCCGTCACCGTCAAAGATACTTTCGAGACGCGAGGGTTGCGGACGACCTTCGGCTCGCGTCTCTTCGAGGGGCACGTGCCCGAGCGCGACGCGGAGGCGGTCGCGCGTCTGCGCGAGAGCGGCGCTGTCGTCATCGGCAAGACGAACCCGGCGGAGCTAGCGCTCGACTACACGGCCGACAACCCCGTCTTCGGCCGGACGAACAACCCCGTGGACTTCGGGCGCACGCCGGGCGGCTCGTCGGGCGGGTGCGCGGCGGCCGTCGCGGCGTGCCTGACGGCCGCGAGCTTGGGCAGCGACCTCGTCGGCTCTCTGCGCATCCCCGCGCACTTCTGCGGCGTCGCGGCCTTCAGGCCGGCGGCCTTCGGCGAGCGCGCGAGCGCCGGACACCTCCCGCCCTTCACGCCGCCCTTCTCGCGCGGCGCGAGCGCCGGCCCCGTCGCGCGCACGGTCGAAGACTTGCTTCTGATTGACTCCGTCCTGCGCGGCGGCGTGGCGTCGGGCGTCCGCGCGCGGCTGGACGAGGGCGGGCTCGAACTCGTGCGCGAGGGGCTGCGCGGCCTGCGCGTGGCTTGGTACGCCTTCGACGGCGCGACGCGCGTGACCGACGAGACGCGCGCGGCCGTCGGGGTCGCGGCGCGCGCGCTCGAAGACGCTGGCGCGCGAGTCACGGAGGAGTGCCCGCCCCACGTCGGGCGCGCGACGGAGCTTTGGACGGCGCTATTCTCAAGTGCGTCGCGCGAGTTCGTCGGGCGCGTCTACGCGGGGCGCGAGGAGCTTGCGGGCGGGGCCGCGCGCGCGATTCTCGAACGCCCGCGGCGTGATGACAAAGTCGCTGACGAGGAGGCTTGGCGGACGCGCGGAGCCTTGCGCGCGGAGCTTCTGCGCTGGCTCGAAGAGACGCCGCTCGTCGTCTGCCCCGTCGGCGCCGTGCCCGCGCTCGCGCACGACGCGCCGAGGAAAATCGAAGTCGAGGGGAGTGTGACGAGCGCGTTCCGCGCGTTCAGTTACGCGCAAGCCTTTAACGTCTTTGACCTCCCGGCCGTCTGCGTCCCCGTCGGCGTCTCGCGCGAAGGCTTGCCGATAGGGGTGCAGGTGGCGGGCCACCCGGACGCGGTCGAGCACGTCTTCGCGGCGGCGCTCGTCGTCGAGGGTGCGGCGGGCGGGTGGCGGGGCGTCGCGGAAAATCTTTCAAAGGCGGCGGAAGGTTCGGTATAGTTCGGAGCGATACTCGAAGCGTCGGTTGCGGCCCCGCAGTAAGGGCCGCGAAAAATCCCCGGAGGTCAATCATGGAGTTCTTATTCCTGCTCTTTCTCGTCTTCCTCGGCATCGCGGCGCTCGTCGTCGCGGCCAAGACCATCAAGATCGTGCCGCAGGCGACCGTCATGCTCATCGAGCGCTTGGGGCGCTTCAGCCGGGTCGCGACGAGCGGGCTCAACATCATCGTCCCGTTCCTCGACAAGCCGCGCGGCGTCTACTGGACGAACGTGCGGCCCGGCCTCTCGTCGATTGATTTGCGCGAGCAGTACATCGACCTCCCGCCGCAGCCCGTCATCACGCGCGACAACGTCACCATCCACGTCGACTCGGTCGTCTACTGGCAGATCACAGACCCGATAAAAGCGGTGTACGAGGTGACGGATTTAATCGGCGGCATCGTGCAGTTGACCATCACGGGAATGCGCGCCGTGATGGGCGACATGGACTTGGATCACACGCTCTCGTCGCGCGACCAGATAAACACGAAGCTGCGCCTCATCTTGGACGAGGCGACCGACAAGTGGGGCGTGAAGGTGACGCGCGTCGACGTGAAGAACATCACGCCGCCCGAGGACGTGCGCGTGACGATGGAGAAGCAGATGACGGCCGAGCGCAACCGCCGCGCGTTGGTGCTTCAGGCCGAGGGCGAGCGGCAGGCCGCGATCACGCGCGCCGAGGGCGAGAAGCAGTCGGCCGTGATGCGGGCGGAGGGCGAGAAGCAGTCGGCCATCTTGCAGGCGGAGGGCGCGGCGCAGGCGCGTCTGCGCGCGGCCGAGGCCGAGGCCGAGGCCATCGCGCAGATAGGCAGCGCAATCAGGACGGGCGACCCCGCCCAGTACCTCATCACGACGCGCTACATCGAAAGCCTCAAGGAGATGACGCGCGGCAACAACTCGAAGGTCATCTTCATGCCGGTCGAAACCTCTTCGATGCTTTCGAGCGTCGGCGCGATTAAGGAGCTGATCTCCGAGACGGGCGAGCGGCGCGACGACGAACAGCCGCGCGCCCCGCGCCCGCGCCAACTGCCGAGTTCTTAATCTAAGAGAGCGCGTGGCGCGAGAGCGCCGTGTAGCGCGAGCCGCCGGGGCCGAGTTGGCTCTGCATGACGACGAGCTCGCGCACCTCGAAGGGGCGGGCGGCGAACTCGGTCGCCGCGTGGAGCGAGGCGAGGGGGCGGACGCCCTCAGGCGTTCTCAGGCGCGCGACCGTCAGGTGCGGGCGGAAGTCGCGCGTCTCGCGCGCGAAGCCTTCGGCGGCGCAGGCGTCTTCGAGTCGTTCGTTGAGAAGCGCGAGGCCGCGCGTCTCGTCTCTGACGCCGAGCCAGAGGACGCGCGGCGCTCCGCGCGGCGGGACGAGGCCCGTGCCTTCAATCGAAATCTCGAACGCGCGCGCGGCGGCGGCCGCCTCGCCGGCCGCGCGCGAAAGCCGCTCGACGCGCGCCTCCTCGATCTCGCCCAAGAATTTAAGCGTTAAATGTAGCTTCTCCTCGCGCTCCCAACCGACCTTCAGTTGCGGGAACTCCGCGCGCAGGCGCGCGACGTGGCCCGCGGCCGCGCGCCTCACGTCCTCCGGCAACTCGACCGCGCAGAAGACGCGCAGGCTCATCTTCGTCACTTCGGCGCGAGCGTCGTCGTCATGCGCGCGGCGGCGGCCACCGCCCGCGGCGTGAAGGGGAAGACGCGCGGCGTGACGGCGCGCCAGTCGGCGAGCTGGTCTTTCCAATGCGGGCTCTTGGGGTCGCCCGACTCGCCGAGCGCGATGCCCTGCCGCGTCCTGTCCCAGTCGGCCGCGTCGGCCACGAGACGCATCGAGACGCCCGAGCCGACGTTCGGCGTCGCCATCTGCCCGCCGCTGCCGCGCGCCGGGAACGGCTCGACGAGGAACTGCCCGCCGACGAACGGCACGCCCGCCAGAGGGTGCTGGAAGCGCGCCAGCTGCGTCGCCTCCCAAGTCCACTTCGACTCGTCCGCGCCGTAACGCTTCACCAACTCGGCGCGCGCCTCCTTGTGCACCACGTCGAGAAGCTCCGCGTAGTCCTTCATCCCCTTCGGCAGCCACTCGGGCGCGCGCTCTCGTATCAGTCGGTCGACGAAGGCCGCGCTCGCGGGCCAGCGGTACTCCTGCGCGCGCTCGCGCCCCGCCAAGCCCTCGACGACCTTGCGCAAGAAGACCGAGCGCATCTCGCCCAAGATGAGCGGCGGGTTCGCGTCGGGTTCGAGACGCCCGTTCCAGCGTTCGAGCGCGTCGAGCGTCGCGCGCCACTCCGCGTCGCGCCGCGCGAAGCCGGCCTCGGCCGCGATCTTCCGCACCTGCTCGCGGAAGTGGACGCCCGAGAGCGCGTAGGTGTCGCCCTGCGCGGCGAGGAAGTCTTCGGCGCTCAGCTTCTTCTTCGCGTCGAGCAGGTCGTATATGCGGCGCGCGCGCGAGGGCGCGGCCCACGCGTGCGTCAGGTGGTGCGGGTAGGTGTCGCCGGCGACGCGGCTGTTCGCCGTCACTATCAACCCCGAAGGGGGGTTGTAGACGTGCGGCAACTCCTCGAAAGGAATGTAGCCGGCCCACTCGCCCGCGTCGGTCGTGCCGTCGTAAGGGAGGCTCCCGTCGCCCGACTTGCGCAGAGGTATCTGGCCCGCGCCGTAGTAGCCGATGTTGCCGTCCACGTCGGCGTAGACGAAATTCTGCGTCGGCCCCCTGTACTCCTTGAGCGCCGCGCGGAACTCGTCCCAGTTGCGCGCGGTGCTGAGCAGCAGAAAGCCCTCGAACTCGGCGGCGTCGCCGTCGAGCGCCGTCCAGCGCAGGGCGTAACGCTCCGCGCCCTTCTCCAAAACGACGGGGCCGTGGCGCGTCACGATGACCTCGTGCTCGACCACCTCGGTCGCCGCGTCCGTGAAGTTCTTGCGGACTTTAATCTCCTCGCGGCGCACCTCGGCGTCGCGCCAGCCCGCGGGCGTCATGTAGCGGCGCGAGTTTTCGGACTCGAAGCGCTCGCGGTAAACGTCCTGCACGTCGGGCCCCAAGTTCGTCACGCCCCACGCGACGCGCTCGTTGTGGCCGATGATGACGCCGGGCGCGCCCGGACTCGTCACGCCCGCGGCGCGCAGGCCCGGCGCGCTCAGGTGAACCATGTGCCAGATGGACGGCGCGGACGGCGCGAGGTGCGGGTCGTTGGCGAGCAGCGGCTTGCCCGTCACCGTGCGCTTGCCCGACGCGACCCAGTTGTTACTCGCCGCCAACTCTTCGGCGTAGAGCCCCACCCTCTCATGCGAGCGACGCTCAACCTCCGCGTCGTCGTTTATCGCACGCAGCAGGGCGAGGCTCTCGCCGACGACGCGCGCGGCCTCCGCGTCGCGGCCCTCGGGCTCAAGCGACGCGGCCTTGCGGCGCGCGGGCGGCTTCGCCTCCGTCTTGCGATCCGCGCCGACGACGAGCACGTCGAGCGGCGAGCGCGAGGGGAAAAGCTCGGCCTGACGTTCGGCGGGGAGGTCGGCGAAGGCGGCGCGCATCACGTCCAAGCGCCAAGTGGTCGAGAGGGCTTCCGAGAAATTCTTGCCGATGACGTGCGTGTCGGCCGCCGTCCAGCGGCGCGGGCGGTAGCGGAGGATTTGAAACTCGGCCGGGAGCGACTTGTCGTCGAGCGAGTCGATGTAGGCGTTGACGCCGCGCGCGTAGGCTTCGATGGCGGCGCGGGCGCGCGGCGAAGACTTCTCGGCCATCGACTCGGCGACGCGCGCGAACCCGAGCGTGCGGTGGCGCTTGTCCTCGTCGAGCGAGGCGCGGCCGAATATCTCCGACAGCTCGCCGCGCGCGTTGCGCCGCAGCAAGTCCATCTGCCACAGGCGGTCGGACGCCGTCACGTACCCCTGCGCGAAGTAGAGGTCTTCGAGGCTCGCGGCCTCGATGTAAGGGATGCCGCGCTCGTCGCGGCGGACGGTGACGCTCGACTTGAGCCCGTCGACTTTTATCGTCGTCGCCTGCGCCGGGACTTGCGGCGCGGGCGCGGTAGTCTGCGCGGCGGCGTCGGTGAGGGACGGCGTGAACGTCGCCGTCGCGGCGAGCGAGGCGGCGGCGCAGAGGCAGAGAAGGAGTCGCGTGAGTTTCATCGTTTCAGACCTCTTTTTGTCAGACCTCTTTGTGTGAGAGAGAAGGATTACTGCCGGGGCATTTTACATCAACTCGCGCGCGGAAGGGGACGGCGCGCGGGCGCTCGGGGGCGTGCGCCGCTCAGAGGCGCGGGTCGAGGACGACGACGCGCGGCTCGGTCATCTCCTCCATCGCGTAGCGCACGCCCTCGCGGCCGAAGCCCGAGAGCTTGACGCCGCCGTAGGGCATATTGTCGGCGCGGAAGCTCGGCGCGTCGTTAATCATCACGCCGCCGAACTCAAGCTCGCGCGCCGCGCGCATCGCGCGCCCCACGTCGCGCGTGAAGACGCCGGCCTGAAGGCCGTAGCGCGTGTGGTTGGCCTCGGCCAAGCCCTCGCCGAAGTCCGAGAACCTCTGCACGGTCGCGACCGGCGCGAAGACCTCCTCAGAGGTGACGCGCATCTCGGCGTGAACGTCCGCCAGCACCGTCGCGTCGAGCAGAGAGCCGTGACGCTTGCCGCCGCACAGCAGACGCGCGCCCGCGGCCGTCGCCTCGTTTATCCAGCCCTCGGCCCGGCGCGCCGCCGCCTCGTCAATCATGTTCGAGATTTCCGTCGCCTCGTCGAGCGGGTCGCCCGCGCGCAATCGTTCGGCGCGCGCGACGAGCCCGTCGGTGAACTCGTCGGCGACCTTTTCGTGGACGATGAGGCGCTGCGCGGAGATGCAGACCTGCCCGGCGTAGACGAAGGACGCGGCGGCCGCGCGCTCGACGGCGTAGGTGATATCGGCCGTCTCGTCGACGACGACGGGGGCGTTGCCGCCTAGTTCCAGCGTGACGGCCTTGCGCGCCGCGCGCTCGCGCAGACGCCACCCGACCTCCGCGCTCCCGGTGAACGAAATCATCGCGACGCGCTCGTCGGCGAGCAACGAATCTATCGTTTCGACCTCGACGGGGACGACCTGCAAAGCGGACGCGGGCAGGCCCGACGCGAGAAAGAGTTCGCCGAGCAGGAGGGCCGTGAGCGGCGTGCGCGGGCTCGGCTTGACGATAATCGAGTTGCGCGAGGCGAGCGCGGGCGCGACCTTGTGCGCGACGAGGTTGAGCGGGAAGTTGAAGGGCGTGATGCCGTAGACGACGCCGCGCGGGACGCGCTCCGTCCAGCCCGTGCGGCCCGCGCCGCCCGCGCCGAGCGCGTCTAAGGGGACGACCTCCCCGGCGAAGCGCCGCGCCTCTTCCGACGCGAACGTGAAGGTCGCGATGCCGCGCTCGACCTCGACGCGCGCGAGTTTTATCGGCTTGCCGGCTTCGAGCGCGATGGTGCGCGCGAACTCCTCGCGGCGCGCGCCGATGCCGTCGGCGATTTTGCGCAAAGCTTCGGCGACTCGGAAGCGCGGCAGGTCGCGCATCTCGCGCGCGGCCGTGGCGGCGAGCGAAATCGACTCTTCCGAGTCGGCTTGTGACGCGACGGAGAACTCGGCGACGAGTTGGCCGCCGAAGGGCGAGCGCACTTCGCGCGTGGCGCCCGCCGCGCGCCACTCGCCGCCGATGAGAAAAGGTTTCGCGCCCAACCGTCTACGCCTTCCGTGCCGGGTCGTTTGTCCGATGGTAGCACAGGAGGACGCGGCGGCGGACTGAAGGCTCAGGCGTCTTTGAGTCGGATGTCGCGCGCGCAGTTGAGCACGCGGTCGGGGCCGCGCCGAATCGCCATGATGTTCGAGAACTGCCCCGCGGCGCGCGCCGCGGCAATGGCCTGCGCGCCGAGGTGCGGGTCGCCCTCGAACCAGAATTCTTCAATCCACTGCTCCGCGCCTCCGGGCGGCGTGGCCTTCGCGTGGACGTGCGCGGGGATGCGGCTGTTCGGGTAGGACGCGGGCTTGATGGTGCGGAACTCGTAGCGCCCTTCGGCGTCGGTCTTGAGCCAGCCCTTGATGCGCGGGTCGGGCGGCCCTTCGCCGTCGCGCTCCGAGTAAATCCCGCGCGCGTCGGTGTGGTAGAAGTAGAGGCGGACGCCTTCGAGCGGCGTGCGTCCGTCGGCGGCGAAGATTCGGCCGGCGACGAGGAGCGGCTCGCCGGGCTCGTCGTCGCCGACGATCTTCGTGCGCCACGTCAGGCTTTTCAGGTCGGGCTCGGGGGGCGCGGGCGTCGCGGACGCGAGCGACACGGGCGCGCCGCGCGAGCCGCAGCCGAGGAGCGTGCAGAGGCCGACGCCCGCGACGGGTACGGCCGCCAGAAGCGCGCCCGCGCGCGCGACGAACTGCCTGCGTCCGGGACTCTCCAAAGTCTTTCGAGACATCTTGAAAACCTCCTGTCGGTCACGCGTCTGAAGATAGGTTACGACGAAACGCGCGCGGGTTTTGTAAAATCTCGTAAAGAGTCGCGGGCGTTAGTGACCGCCGTCGCGGCGTCCGAAAAATCGGACGGTTGACGCGCCACCGGCAGGGAATTACAATTCGCGCGGTCAGTCATTTCGTTCAGCCGCAGGCGAACCCTTAAACTCATGCCACTCGGCCGCACAAAGCCCGCCCGCCTCGTCTTGGCCTTCGCGCTCGCGCTCACTTTCGTCTCGGCCGCGCGCGCGCAGCAGCGACCGCTCCTGACCGAGGACGTTGACGTTCTTGAGCCGGGCGCTCTGCGCATCGAGGCCGGCATAGACTTTCTTCAGGACGCGAAGTTTCCGGCCTCGGGGCTGACGGGCGATTTGACGCGCATCGGCGTCATCGGCGTCCACATCGGCCTGTCGCCCAACGTCGAGTTCTCCATCGAGGGCGTCGCGCAGAACTTCTTGAGCATCAACTCGGCGACGGCGAACCCGGCCATCCCGCGCGACTTCCCCCTGACGGCCAACTCGACGAACGACACGGGCGACTTCACCGTCTCGACCAAAATCAAGCTCCGCAAGGAGACGCGGCGCGGCCCCGCGCTCGGCTTCAAGTTCGGAGCCGAGCTTCCCAACTCGAACGAGGCGCGCGGCATCGGCCTCAACCAGACGAACGTCTTCGGCCTCATCCTCGTCGGCAAGAAGTTCGGCCGCGACGGCCGCCTGAACACCTTCGGCAACCTCGGCCTCGGCATCCTGAGCGCGCCCACGCAGAGCTTCACGCAGAACGACGTGCTGCTCTACGGCTTGGGCGGCATCTTCCGCTTCAACCGCCACGTCGACTTCGCGGGCGAGATCAACGGCCGCGCCAACACGCGCACGGGCGGCGCGCCGCTCGGCACGGAGCCTTTGGCCGAGGCGCGGCTCGGGATGCGCGTCCGCACGTCGGGCCTGCGCTTCGACTTCGCCGGCATCAAGGGTCTGACCGACTTCAGCCCGCGCTCCGGCGTCACCCTCGGCGTCACCTACGACACCCCCTCAGTCTTTACCCCCGTCAAGTAAATAAAGGCCGTGAATCGTAAATCGTGAATCGTGCAAGCGGGCCTGACCATTTACGATTGACCGCTCGCGATTCACGGTCTTGAGCTATGTCTGAGTGGCTGCGCGAAACCGTCCGCTGGCTGCACGACTTCATCGTCGGCGTGCCGATCTACGTCGCCGGGCCGTCGATGGTCGTCATCGGCGCGCTCGACTCGTCGCTCCTGAGCCTGCCCGAGATTAACGACTACCTCGTCGTCGCGCGCTGCTACAGCGACCCGAAGGCCGTCTTCTACTTCCCCCTGTTCGCGGCGGTCGGCTCCGTTCTGGGCTGCACGCTGCTCTACTCCATCATGCGGCGCGGCGGACAGGCCGTGATGCGCCGGCGCTTCAAGGCCGAGAACATCGCGCGCGTCGAGCGCGCGTACGCGCGGTTCGGGTTTCTGGCGCTCGCCGTGCCGGCGCTTCTGCCGCCGCCGATGCCGTTCAAGATTTTCGTCGCGACGGCCGGCGCGCTCGAATACCCGCGCTGGCGCTTCATGCTCACCATCCTGATCGCGCGCAGCGTGCGCTACTACGTCGAGGGCACGCTCGCCGTCTTCTACGGCGAGCAGGTCATAGACTTCCTGCGCGAGAACGGGCTGTTGATGCTGAGCGTCGTCGGCGCGGTCGTCCTTTTGGGCGTCGCCGTCTTCGTCGTGCGGAGACGTTTCAACTCGCGCGGCGCGGGTGACGCGGGAGCGGGCGACGATTTAAAGACGACGGCCGGTGACGCGACGGCGGCGACGGCCGAGGCGGAGGCCGACGAACTGCGTTGAAGGGGCTCTGGCGAAAAATCACGGGCGCGTTGGCTTGGCTCGCCGAGTACTTGCAGGCGTTCGGCGCGGCCGGGCTGTTCGCCGTCGCGCTCCTCGATTCGGCCTTCGTCCCTCTGCCCGGCGGGCCGGACGCCGTGATGCTCGTGCTCTCGACGGCGCGGCCTTCTCTGATGCCGGTCTACGCGCTGTCGGCCGTGCTCGGCTCGACCATCGGCTGCCTCTTCCTCTACTACGTCTCGCGCAAGGCGGGCCGCCGCGCGCTCGAAAGCGTTCCCAAGTAGAAGCAGGAGCGCGTCAAAGAGCTTGTCGACCGCTACGACGTGCTCTCGGTGCTCGTCGCGTCGCTCCTGCCGCCGCCTTTCCCGTTCAAGCTGTTCGTGATTACGGCCGGCGTCTTCCACCTCAAGGTCGTGCGCTTCGCGCTCGCGGTCGCGGCCGGCCGCGCCGCGCGCTTCTTCCTCGAAGGCTTCATCGCCGTCCGCTACGGCGAACAGGCGAAGGACGTGCTCGCCAAAAACTTCGCGTCCGTCGGACTCGGGCTCGCGCTCCTCGTCGTGTTGTTCTTCGTCGTGCGCGCTTTGTTGAAAAAGAGACGGAAGGCTGATGAGAGCGCGGCTGAAGAGGCGAGGGGCGCGGGCGTCGGGGGAGTCGGCGAGTAGCGGGCGAGAGTCTTAAAAGTTAAAAGTCCGCGCGCGCCTGTGAGTGGTGGCCGTTGCGGCTGCGCGAGGGCTTGAGTTTGAAACGTCGCGCCTCGCCGAGACTGTTGACGCCGTTCTCGCGCAAGGCGGCGAGCAGGTGGAGGAAGATTTCGGCCGTCGCGCGCGCGTCCTCGGCGGCGCGGTGTCGGCGCAGGAGAGGGACGCTGAAGTGCTCGGCCAGAGTCGGCAGGCGGTGGTTGACGAGTCCGGGGACGACGCGGCGCGAGAGCGGGACGGCCGCCAGATGCGGGTTCGCCATCCGCTTGCGCGGGTAGATGCGTGACAGCTCGTGGTTGAGGAGTCGCACGTCGAAGGGGAACTCGTCGGCGTCGTGCGCGACGAGCACCGCGCCGTCGGCGAAGCTGAGCCACCGGCAGGCGACCTCCTCGAAGGGCGGCGCGGGGGCGACCATCGCGTCGGTGATGCCGGTGAGGTTGCTGATGAAGGCGGGGATGGGCGCGCGCGGGTTGATGAGCGTCTGGAACTCGTCGACGATGCGCCCGCCGCTCAGGCGGTACGCGCCCAACTCCATGACGCGCGCGGGCGGGGCCTTCGAGCCCGTCGCCTCGACGTCGAAGACGACGTAGTCGGTCGCGTCGAGTGCGCGGCAGTCGTCGTCCTCGCACAGAAGCTCGACCTCGTGAGTGCCGTCCGAGGAGACGCGCACGCGCCAGTCTTCGCTGACCATTTCGGAGACGAGCAGCGCGGCCGACTCGGGGTCGATCCCTTCGAGCTGGAAGACGGCCTCGACGACGCTCGTGGCCGGCGCGCGGCCGCCGCTCGCGCGCAAGAATGCGACCGTCTCCCTGACGCGCGGGCAGTCGGAGATGAGTGCGCGTTGATTTTGCACGGTGCGCGATTGTAGCACGCCCCGCGCGCGCGTTACGATTCTTTTCCGGAGGAAATCGGCGGATGAACGCGGAGGAAGTGTTGGATAGGTTCCGGCGGACGGGCGCTCTGCTCGAAGGCCACTTCGTCCTGTCGAGCGGGCTGCACAGCACGGCCTACCTGCAATCCGCGCTCGTCTTGCAACGGCCGCCGGAGGCGGAGGCTTTGGCGCGCGCTCTGGCGGAGGCGACGGCGCAACACGAAGTCGAGACCGTCGCCGCGCCGGCCATCGGCGGCCTCGTCATCGGGTGGGAGGTGGCGCGCGCGCGCGGCGTGCGCTCGATCTGGACGGAGCGCGACGCGGAGGGGCGCATGACCCTGCGGCGCGGCTTCACGGTCGGAGAGGGCGAGCGCGTGCTCGTCGTCGAGGACGTGATTACGACGGGCGGCTCGACGCGCGAGACCATCCGCGCGCTCGAAGCTCTGGGCGCGACGGTCGTCGGCGCGGCCTCCATCATCGACCGCTCGGCCGGGCGCGCCGACGTCGGCGTCCCGCGCGTCGCGCTCGCCACGTTGGACGTGCCCGCCGTCACGCCCGCCGACTGCCCCCAATGCGCGGCCGGCCTCCCGGCCGTCAAACCGGGCAGCAGGAAAAAGTGAATTACCGGCTGACGATTCAGTACGACGGGACGGAGTTTCGCGGCTGGCAGACGCAGCGCGGGGAGCGTACGGTGCAGGGCGAGTTGACGCGCGCGCTCGCGCTGCTCGACGGGCGCGAGGGAGTCGTCCTGCACGGCGCGGGGCGGACGGACGCGGGCGTGCACGCCGAGGGTCAGGTGGCGAGCGTGCAACTCGAACGCGAGTTCGAGCCGGAACGCTTGCGCGCGGCCGTCAACTGGAACACGGGGCGCGACGTGCGCGTCGTCGCGGCCGAGCGTGCTGCCGACGATTTTCACGCGCGCTACTCGGCGCGCGGGAAGACGTACCGTTACCGCGTCTTTAACGAGCGCTTCGCGTCGCCCTTCTGGTCGCGCTACGCGCATCAGGAGTCGCGCGCGCTCGACTTGGAGAAGATGAAAAGCGCGGCCCGACTCTTTCTTGGCGAGCATGACTGGACGGCCTTCTCGGCGGCGCAGACGGACGTGAAGACGCGCGTCCGCCGCGTCACACAACTTGAAGTCTCGGACTACTTCTGCGGGCGCGGGCGCGGCCGGGTGGTCGAGCTGACGATTGCGGCCGAGGGCTTCCTGCGCTACATGGCGCGCTCTATCGCCGGGACTCTGCTCGCCGCCGGGCGCGGGGAGATGGATGATGAGCTGATCGCGCGCGCCATCGAGACGGGCGACCGCGCGCTCGTCGCCGCCACCGCGCCCGCGCACGGGCTGACGCTCGTCGAGGTGCACTACTGAAGTCGTTTTCGGCGGCCGCGAAATTTTCACTTTGTACTTTGAAGTGATTTGCGTTTAAGATGCGTCGGGCTCGGAGGAGACCGGGGGGAGGCTGATGCTCTCGGATTTCGCGGAGGTGGTGGAGAAGGGTTCGGCGGACGAGGCGCTCCTCGCGCGCGTCGCGTGGGACAGGCTGCCGCGCCACGTCGCCATCATCATGGACGGCAACGGCCGCTGGGCCGCGCGCCGCGGGCAGCCGCGCGTCGCCGG
>DASQDT010000051.1:0-21291 GCA_035634035.1 Pyrinomonadaceae bacterium
GCCGGCTGCACGCGTCGAAGGCGCGCTTCTTCTTCATCTCGAAGCGCGCCAGATCGGACGGCTCGTCCTGCGCGGGCGCGAGCGGGCGCGCCGACGCGGCGGCGTCGGCGGCGGCGTCGGGGGACTTGGCTTCGCCCGGCACGCGCGTCTCCGGCGGCGCGGCGGCGGCGACGGGCGCGAGCGAAGCGTCGAGTGCGGCAACCTCGGCGTCGAGCTTCTCGATGGCCTGACGGACGCGCGCGCCCTCGCGCTCGTTGAGCGAGGCCGAGGCCGTCGCGAGGTAGGCGCGCAGCGCCGCGCGGCGGCTCGCGAGCAGGCGCGCGAGCTCGCGCCGCTTCTCGTTCAGGAACTCGGCGTTCAGCCCCTCGACCTCGGGCGTCGTCGAAGAGTCGCGCGCGGCCGCTTCGAGCCCGCGGATCTGCTCGCGCAGCGAGTCAATCGAGACCTCCGGGCGGCCCTCCCCGGCGAGCGCCGCGGGCAGGCCCGAGAGCGAGAGCAAGAGGGCGAGGGCGGCGGAGACGAGCGTGCGTTGGTTCATCTTCATTTCTCAAATGGCGGCAGGGCAGTGGCGTGTGTGGGCTCGCACCGCGCGACGGGTTGTCGTTGGAGAGAAAACCCCTGACCTTCGGCGGCGGGGCGGGCGGCCGGTGCGAACCGGCCCGGGCGTCTGAAGCGCCGGCCGGGTTTCGTCTCAACTGCGGCGAGCGGAAACCTACACTCGGCGGGCGCGCGTTGTCAATGAAAAACTTGGACGCCCGCGCGGCCCCGCGCCTCACCGCCGAAGCGAGTTGACTTGCGGCGCGAATTGGCATATTTTCTCGCACGCTTGCGTCAGTCTTTCCGGCCCGCCGCGCGGCGGGCCATCGGCCTCCGACGCCCGCCGTCCCGTCACACTCCGGCACGCCGCCGAACCTTTCGCACGGCCCGCCAGCGAGCACTTTCGGAAAGGAAGTTCCCCATGAAACTCCTCATCGCCCCGGCGCTCTGCCTCGCGCTCACGCTCTCGTCCCTGCCCGCGCGGGCGGGCCTCGGCATCAGGCCCATCACCAAGAAGACACTCCACGTCCTGACCATCGGCATCAACGAGTACAAGGACGAGCAGTACCGCCTGAAGTACTCGGTGGCCGACTCGCGCGAGTTCGCCGCGGCCATCGAGCGCGGCGGCAAGAACGCCTTCGACGCCGTCGTCGTGCGCTCGCTCACCGACGCGCAGGCGACGAGCGCCGCCGTCGAGGCGGAGTTCGCCCACGTCGCCCGCGAGGCGAGGCCCGACGACACGTTCATCTTCCACTTCGCCGGGACGGGCAAGGCCATCGCGGACGAGACGGGCGCGCCCGTCGTCTACATGGCGACCTCCGACATCACGCTCTTCTCCGACGGCTTCGCGGAGCTGAAGGCGAAGGCCGTCTCGGGCCGGATGCTCGGCGCTTGGTCGTCGAAGATTCAGGCGCGCCGGCAGTTGTTCCTCCTCGACTCGTGCGAATCCGGCGCGGCCTTCAACAACCTCTCCGAGAGCATCGCGGGGGGGAGCCGCGCGGAGCGCGAGCTGGCGGGCAAGAGCGTCGTCGTGATGGGGATGGAGGGGTTCGCCTACGAGCGCGCCGCGTTGGGCCACGGCGAGTTCAGCTACGCCGTCATCGAGGGCCTCAAGGGCGAGGCCGACCTGAGCGGCGACGGCCTGATTACGGCGCGCGAGCTACAGGCGCACATGTACAGCAAGCTGCCGAAGATGCGCGTCCAGCAGAAGGCCGACATCGCCTTCCCGAAAATCTACGAGTCCGGCGAGGACTTCACCGTCGCGGCCTTGAGGAAGCCCGCCCCGACGCCGACGCCCGCCGCCGAGGCCGCGCAGGCGAAGCCGGAGGCGCAGTCGCCGCCCGCCAAAGACAGAGACACGACGAACACGAAGGCGACTTCGGGCGCGGCGGGCGCGGCCGCGCGGCGCGAGGGCAAGGACTACGCCATCCTGTTCGCGACCAACGAGTACGACGACGAAGGCTTCACAGACCTCGACAACCCCGTCCTCGACGCGCGCGCCATCGCCAAAGAGCTGAAACAGAGCTACGGCTTCGAGACGCTCGTCGTCGAGAACCCCAAGCTCGACGACATCTACACGGTCTTGCGCCAGTACGCCGAGCGGAAGTACGGCGTGGAGGATCAGCTCTTCGTCTTCTTCGCCGGCCACGGCGCGTTCGACGAGGTCGTCAAAGAGGGCTTCATCGTCGCCCGCGACTCGCGCAAAAACGACACCAACAAGAGCAGCTACCTCGCCCACTCGCGCCTCAACAGCATCATCGACAACATCGGCTGCCCGCACACGCTCATGCTGCTCGACGTGTGCTTCGGCGGGTCGTTCACCGACCACGTGCGCAAGAACTTCAACAGCAAGGCCCGCGACGAGACCGTCTACTCGAACATGTTCTCGGGCGTCGAGCTGTTCAAGAAGAAGGCGGAGTTCACGACGCGCAAGTTCTTGGCCTCGGGCGCGAACGTCCCCGTCTCCGACGGCGTCGCGGGCCTCCACTCGCCCTTCGCCGCCAAGATGCTCGAAGCGCTGCGGAGCTACCCGGGCAGCGGCTACCTGACCTTCGGCGACATCAAGAAGTCGGTCGAGCGCGTCAAGCCCGGCCCCGTCGACGCGGACTTCGGCCGCTTCCTGCCCGGCAGCGACTTCTTCTTCCTCCTCGGCGGCTCGTGACCCTCCGGCCGGGCGCGTTTACGTAAACCCCGCGCGGCGTGCCATAATCTCCGCCGAGTGATGACGGGCGAACGGACGATTGCGGCGGAGGACGCGCCGGCGGCGAAGACTTACGCGCTCCCCTCGGAGCCGGTCGTCGCCAACGACGCGCAAGTCTCGCTCGGCGTCCGCGACCTGCGCGACCTCTGGCGCTTCCGCGAGCTGCTCTACTTCCTGACGTGGCGCGACATCAAGGTGCGCTACAAGCAGACGGTCATGGGCGCGTCGTGGGCCATCATCCAGCCGCTCGTGATGATGCTCGTCTTCGCCGTCTTCTTCGGGCTGCTCAGAATCCCGACCGACCACACGCCGCACCTCCTCTTCTTCTACTGCGGGCTGCTGCCGTGGACGTTCTTCGCGAACGCCGTCACGCAGAGCAGCGTCAGCCTCGTCACCAACTCGAACCTCATCACCAAAGTCTACTTCCCGCGCGTGCTCATCCCGGCCGCGACCATCGGCGCGTGCTTGGTCGACCTCGCCGTCGCCTCCGTCATCCTCTTCGGCCTGATGCTCTACTACGGGTTCGCGCCGGGCGTGAACCTCCTGATGCTGCCCGCGCTCGTGCTCCTGACGCTCCTGCTCGCGCTCGGCTTGGGCACTTGGCTCGCGGCCCTGATGGTCAAGTACCGCGACGTGCGCCACGTCCTGCCGTTCGTCTTTCAGGTCTGGTTCTTTTTGACGCCGATCATCTACCCGGCGAGCGTCGTGCCGGAGCGGTGGCGTTGGGTCTTGCACCTGAACCCGATGGCCGGGGTCGTCGAGGGCGTGCGCGCGTCGGTGACGGGGCGGCCCTTCGACTGGGGCGCGCTCGCCTTCTCGGCCGCCGCGACGGCCGCCGTCCTCGCCTGCTCCGTCTACGCCTTCAACCGCCTTGAGCGGAGCTTCGCCGACGTGATTTGAGCAGCCGCGATGAAGCCGATCATCAGAGTCGAGAACGTGAGCAAGCGTTACCGCATCGGCGCGCTGGAGGCGGGCTACGCGACCTTGCGCGAGATGCTGGCGAGCGCCTTCGTCGCGCCGCTGCGGCGGCTCGGGCGCGGCGGCTCGTCCGAAGGCGAGACCGTCTGGGCGCTCCGCGACATCGACTTCGAGGTCGCGCCGGGCGAGACGTTAGGGTTAGTCGGCCGCAACGGGGCGGGGAAGTCGACGCTCCTCAAAATCCTCTCGCGCATCACCGTCCCGACCACCGGCCGCACCGAAGTCTACGGGCGCATCGGCAGCCTGCTCGAAGTCGGCACGGGCTTTCACCCCGACCTGACGGGCCGCGAAAACGTCTACTTGAACGGCGCCGTGTTGGGCCTCCGTCGCGTCGAGACCGCGCGCAAGTTCGACCAGATAGTCGCCTTCTCCGAGCTTGAGAAGTTCATCGACACGCCCGTCAAGTTCTACTCGTCGGGGATGTACCTGCGGCTCGCGTTCTCGGTCGCCGCGCATCTGGACTCGGAAGTGCTCTTCATGGACGAGGTGCTGGCCGTCGGTGACGTCGCCTTCCAGCAGAAGTGCCTCGACAAGATGCACGAGATACGGCGCGAGGGGCGCACCATCATCTTCGTCTCGCACAGCATGACGGCGCTCGTGCGCCTGTGCCGCCGCTGCATCTGGATCGAGGGCGGGCGCGTCGTCCGCGACGGCGACTCGCACCGCGTCGTCAACGAGTACCTGAGCGCGAACTGGCACGTGACGGCCGAGCGCGTCTGGACGGACGGCGGGGAAGCGCCGGGCGACGAGACGGCGCGGCTCGTGCGCGTGCGCGTGCGCGACCGCGAGGGCGAGACGCGCGCGGCGACGGACATCCGCCGCGCGGTCGGCGTCGAGTTGACCTACGACGTGCTGCGCGCGGGCGCCGTCCTCGCGCCGAAGATCGACCTCTCGGACGAGGAGGGCAAGCTGCTCTTCACGTCGCACGACGCGGGCGAGCGCTGGCGCCAACGCGAGCGCGCGGCGGGGCGCTACGTGAGCACGGTCTGGATTCCCGGCAACTTCCTCGCCGAGGGGCAGATGGTCGTCGGCGCGTCCGTCGTCTCGCACGCGCCCGCGACGACGCTTCACGCGAGCGCGCCCAAAGCGGTCGGCTTCCAAGTCGTGGACGGCGGGCACGAGGACTCCGCGCGCGGCGACCACGTCGGCCCCGTGCCCGGCCTCGTGCGCCCTCTGCTCGACTGGGAGACGGACTTTCGCGGCGCGCAGGGCGGGCCGGGAGTCACAGACCCGCTTGAGCTGACTTCGACTCAGTGAGCGCGGCTGTCAAGAGCGCGCGTCGTCCGATTTCGGAATGACGTTCGCGCGTGGAGGAGGGCGTCCGTGAGCGTGAGTGAGGACGGCGGGGCGGCGAGAATGAGCGCGGGGGCCGGGCCTGTGCTGCTCTACGACGGCGTGTGCGGCTTCTGCAACCGCGCCGTGCAGACGGTGCTCGCCCGCGACCGGCGCGGGACGATGCGCTTCGCCGCCTTGCAGAGCGACTACGCGCGCCGACTCGTCGAACGCCACCCTTCGCTCGCGGGCGTGGATTCGGTCGTCTACGTCGAGCCTTCGGCCGACGGCCTCGGCGAGCGCGTCTTCGTCCGCTCGGACGCCGCGCTGCGCGTCGCCGCCTACCTCGGCGGCCCGTGGCGCATCTTCCTCGCCGCCCGCCTCATCCCGCGCGCCGTGCGCGACCGCCTCTACGACCTCTTCGCCCGCCACCGCTACCGCCTCTTCGGACGCCGCGACGCCTGTATGCTCCCGCCCCCCGACGCCCGCCGCCGCTTCCTCGACGCCTGAGCCACGAACCCGCTTTGAACACTAAGAATCGCCGGCCGCCGTGACGCCGGAGGAGTCGCAAACGCGAAAGGCGCGCTACGCGCGCGCCCGTCGTCCGTCAGGAATGAAAACTTTAATGCCGGGGGCGGGACTCGAACCCGCACGGCCTTGCGGCCAACGGATTTTCTTACCACTTCGACTTTCGCCGCCTGCCCCTGCGGGCAGTTTGTGGTCTGGACGATGCCTTCTCCGTGCGCCCGTGAGGCGTTTAGGAGGGAGCCGTCTCGTCTCTACACTTTGCCGACGTGCTATCTGCCCGTCGGCCTTAGCTCGGCGTTGCCATCGGCCTCGCGGCCGTTAAGGGTTCACCGACTTTGACTCCATTCGCGCGGGGGTTTCCCGCCCGCGTGCTCAAGTTAATAAGTCCGTTGCGTCTACCCGTTTCGCCACCCCGGCGTTGCGGGGGTTGAATGTAGCACGCGGCGCGCGCGCGCTCCAAATAACTTCGCAAAGGGCTTGCGGCGGGTGTTAAAATGTGCGCGTCGCCGGACAGTTCAGTGAGTCGCGCGCGGGAGGCGCGCGCCCGAGCCGAAGGAGCTTCATGTCCGAAGAGAAAGAGATTTTCCACCAGCACATCCAGCGCGCGGGCCTGAAGCGCACGGCGCAGCGCGACCTCATCCTCGACGTCTTCCTCCGCACCGAGGAGCACATGTCGAGCGAAGACCTCTACAACCTCGTCAAGCAGGAAGACCCGACCGTCGGCCACACGACCGTCTACCGCACGCTCAAGCTGCTCGTCGAGGCCGGGCTCGCCCGCGAGGTGCGCTTCGGCGACGGCCGCACGCGCTACGAGCACAACTACAAGCACCCGCACCACGACCACATGATCTGCACCGAGTGCGGGACGACCATCGAGTTCTTCTCGGCCGAGCTCGAAGCCATCCAAGACGCCATCCTCGCCGAGCACAACTTCATGCCCATCCAGCACTCCCTGCGCATCTTCGGCGTCTGCCAAGACTGCCAGCGCAAGCTCGGCGTCGAGGGCAAGCGCGAGGAGTCGTCCGCCGAGCCGCGTATGCGCTTCGTCTCGGCGCCGAGCACGCACTAAAAAAGCAGCGACGAGTGGCGGGCGACGGGTGACGTGTCAGGAACTTTCCTGCTCGCCGCTCGTCGCCGTTTTTAGCGACGAATTTAAGAGCTTCTCTCACGCCCGTCGCCCGTCGCCCGCCACTCGTCACTGTTCTCGTCTTGCGCGCGCGGGCGCGCGCGGTGTAAGTTCGTGGCAGCTTTCCCCGAAACAGAGTCGGCAGAATTTTCACGCGCGAGGACTATGGGATGAGTGTCAACGTCGAGTGGAAGGTTGACGGGCAGAGTCACAACGGCGTCATCGCCGAGGGCACGTACCTGTGGGAGGCGGCCAAGCGCATGGGCGTGCGCCTGCCCGCCGACTGCGAGGGCAAGGGCACTTGCGACACCTGCGCCGTCAAAGTCATAGAGGGCGCGACGCTCCTGTCGGCGCTCACCAACGCCGAGCGCGAGCGCCTCAGCCCCGAGCGCCTGCTCGACGGCGAGCGACTCGCCTGCCAGACCAGAATCGAGCGCGGCGGCGACCTCGTCCTGAGCCCCGTCCCGCAGACCGAGCGCGCCGAGACGACCGAGGAGGTCGTCTCCGACATCCGGCAGGAGTTTCGCAAGATGCCTCTGCAGAAGAAACTCGTCACGCTCGTCGAGCTCGAAGCCGTCGCCGCCACGCAGGCGCTCACGGCCGCCGCCGACCTCCCCTTCAAACTCTTCGAGAAGGGGCTCGACCTGATGGCCGGACGCGGCCGCACGCTCTCGCGCCGCCAGCGCGAGGCGCGCGTCCCCGCCGAGCACCGCGCGGCCGCCCGCGCGGCCGACGACGAAGACCCGGAGACGCCGCCGTCGTAGGCGCCCCCGCGCCCGCGGCACTCCTTCGCCCCGGAGGAAAGCGATGCTCAACGCCCCGGACATACTCGTCCCCGTAGACTTCTCCACCTGCTCGATTAACGCCGTCCGCGTCGCCGCCGGCATCGCCGCGCCCGGCGGCGACCTGACCTTGCTCCACGTCATCGACGAAGACTTCGTCAACGACGCGGTCGCGGCCGCGCTCGGCAGGTCGGACGAGATTACGGAGCGCCTGCGCCAGCAGGCCGAGGCCAACTTCTCCGCCTCGCTCGACGGGCTGGAGTTGGGCGAGGTCGAGGTCGAGCGGATGATCGTCGTCGGCACGCCCTTCGTCGAGATTCTCAAGATCGCGCGCGACCTCGATATGCCGATGATCGTGATGGGCGTGCGCGGCCGCTCGACCGAGGCCGAGGAGCTGCTGTTCGGCTCGACGGCCGAGAAAGTCCTGCGCGGCACGCGCGTCCCCGTGCTGTGCGTCCCCATGTAGACGGCGGCGGCGCGGAGTTTTCGGATGACGAGGAGCGTGAAGAGAGTCGCGGTCGTCGCGGGCGACGGCATCGGCGTCGAGGTGACGGCCGAGGCCGTCCGCGTGCTCGAACATTTGCGCCGCACGCACGGCGTCGAGCTTGAGCTGGCCCACTTCGACTGGGGCGCGGACAAGTTCTTGAGCGAAGGCGTGACGCTCCCCGAGGGCGCGCTCGAAATGCTCGCGCGCGACTTCGACGCGGTGTTCGCCGGCGCGTTCGGCGACCCGCGCGTCCCCTCGAACCGGCACGCCGAGGACATCCTGCTCGGTATGCGGCGCGGCCTCGACCTCTACATAAATTTGCGCCCCGTCCGCTTGCTTCACGACCGCCTCACGCCCTTGCGCGACCGCTCCGTTAAAGACATCGACTTCGTCGTCTTCCGCGAGAACACCGAGGGGGCTTACTCGGGCGCGGGCGGCTTCCTGAAGCGCGGGACGCAGGACGAGGTGGCCACGCAGGAGGAGCTGAACACGCGGCGCGGCGTCGAAAGAATCGTCGTCGCCGCCTTCGAGTACGCGCGCGCGCGCGGCCGCAAGAAGGTGACGATGTGCGACAAGTCGAACGTCCAGCGCTTCGGCGGCGACCTCTGGCAGCGCGTCTTCCGCGAGACGGCCGCGGACTACCCCGAGATCGAGGCGAATCACCAGTACGTCGACGCGACGGCGATGCACATGGTCTTAAACCCAGCGCAGTTCGACGTGATCGTGACGAACAATCTGTTCGGCGACATCCTGACCGACCTCGGCGCGGCCCTACAGGGCGGACTCGGACTCGCCGCCTCGGGCAACATCCATCCGGGCCGCGTCTCCCTGTTCGAGCCCGTGCACGGGAGCGCGCCGCCGCTCGCGGGCCGCGGGATAGCCAATCCGGCCGGAGCTATTCTCAGTTCGGCGTTGATGCGAGAATACCTCGGACACGAGGGGGCGGCGCGTTCGGTGGAAGCGGCGGTCGCCGCCTGCGTCGCCGCGGGCGAGACGACGCAAGACCTCGGCGGCTCGCTCTCGACGGGAGAGGCCGGCGAGGCCGTCCGCAAGAGGCTGGGGCGCGAGTCATAAGCGAGTGGGCCGGCGGTAAATTTTTTATGGCGTCAAAGGGGCAGGAGGCGGCGCAGAGGCTGGTGGCGATACTCGTCATCACGGCGATGCTCAGCGTGATGGGCATCCCGCTCACGGTCATCGCGTTCTTCGCCACGGTCGTCTACTTCGTCTGGCGCGCCGTCCAGCGCTCCGAGCAGCAGGACGTTAAAAACATCTTCGACTTCTACATCGCGGCCAACGAAATCCTGCGCGACGACGACAAGCGCTGGTTCGGCTTCGAGATCGACTCCGTCATCAAGGACGGCGAGCAGGTCTTGCACCTGATGAGCGACCCGCCGCCGCTCGTCTACTTCTCGCTCGGCGCGCTCTACCAGCGCACGGGCGACCACGAGGCCGCGGCCGAGCACCTCGCCTACCTCCTCGAAAACGAGCACGGCGAGGAGGGCCGCCGCGCCTCCTACTCGCCCGAGCTCAAACGCTACGTCCAAGTTTTGCGGCGCATCGAGCGCGAGCCGACCGAGGCGCCCGTCACGATGTCGGCCATCCGCAGTCTCGAACGTATGCGACGCGCGCGCGCCGAGCAGCTTCTCGCGGACGCGCGCGCGCGCGTCGGCGCGGGCTCGGCGCGCCCGGCGCTCGCCGACACGTCCGGGCACGCGCCGCGCGAGTTCTCGGCGAACCTTTCGCCCGTCTCCGGCTCCGGCCGCGCGCAGCAGCAGCAGCAGGGCGCGGGCCGCGCGCAGCCGCCGCCCATCGCCGACGTTCTGCGCGACGTTTACGAGGAAGAGAAGAAGACTGCCTGACAACGGGTGGCGTGTGCGGGCGCGAGGCGCGTTGACGGTCTCTGGCGGGCCGCCGCGTCTCTTACTTTTTTTAAGGGCGTCCGCCGCGCCCTCACTAACGCCTGAGCGCGGCTTCGTGCGCCCGCGCGAGCGCCGCCGCGGCGCACCTTCCGAGACATGACATCCGAGACGAAGGTCGGCAACTACGTCCTCGAAGAGCGCATCGGGCGCGGCGGCATGGGTGTCGTCTACCGCGGCCGTCACACGACCCTGCCGCGCGTCGTGGCGATCAAGTCCATCGACGCGCGCACCACCCGCGACCTGCGCCGCCTGCGCCACCGCTTCGAGCGCGAGGCCTACGTCCAGTCGCAGCTCGACCACCCGTCCATCGTCAAAATCTACGACTACGTCGTCGGCGCGCACACCTACCACATCGTCATGGAGCTCGTCGAGGGGCGCTCGCTCGCCGAGCTGCTCGACGCGCAAAAAGGTCGGCCGCTCTCTGAGAGCCGCGCGCTCGACATCTTCGAGCAGATACTCGAAGCCATCGCCTACGCGCACAACTTCACCTACCGCGACGAGAGCGGGGCCGAGCGGCGCGGCATCATCCACCGCGACCTGAAGCCCGCCAACATCCTCGTCGGCCGCGACGACCGCATCAAGGTGACGGACTTCGGGCTCGTCAAGCTCGTCGGCGGGGTGGAGACTTCGGCCGACACGTCGGGCCTCGCCTACGGGTCGCCGCACTACGTCGCGCCCGAGCAGGCCGAGGGCGAGCACGTCGACCAGCGCGCCGACATCTACTCGCTCGGCATCATCCTCTACGAGATGCTGACCGGCGCGCTGCCCTTCACCGGGCGCGACGGCAAGCGTCTGACGCGCACCGAAATCCTGCGCGCGCACGCCGAGCGCCCGCCGCGGCGGCCGACGGAGCTCAACCCCGCGCTCTCGCCCGAGATAGAAGCCTCGATCCTCTGCGCGCTGGAGAAGAAGGCCGAGCACCGCTTCGCTTCGGCCGTCGAGTTCCTGCGCTCGGTGCGCCGCGCGCGCGGGCGCGACACCTCCGACCTCGACGAGCGTTTCGCGCCGGGCCGCGTCGTCGCGCGCGACCCCGTCGACACGGAGCGCATCACCGGGGTGACGGCCGAGGTCGAGCGCGCCGGCTACTCGACGCAGCCCATCGACGAGTCGACCTGCGACGCGTGCGGCGCGGAGGTGGACGACGAGGACGTGCGCTGCCGCGCCTGCGGCAGGGAGCTTTCGGCCTCGCCCGCGACGAAGGATTTGACGCGCGGCCGCGTCACGACCCGCTTCGGCTCGCGCGGCCACTGGGCGGTCATCGCCATCCTCGCCGCCGGAATCTTGACGGCCGCGCTCATCTTCTTCGTCCGCCGCGCGTCCGCGCCGCGGGCCGGCGTCGAGCAGGCGGCCGGCGAGGCCTCGCTCCCGGCGTCAGTCACGCCGACGCCCGCCGCGTCTCCGCCCGCCCCCGCCCCCGACGCGGCGCGCCTGCGCCCCTCGCGCGTTACGGCCGATTCCAGCTACGACGGCTACGACACGCGGCCGATCGCCGACGGCGTGCTCGACGTGCGGCAGATCGGGCGAATGCGCTACAACGAGGGCAACTGGGTCTCGGCCGAAACTTCCGCGCCGCACTGGATTCGTTTAGACTTCCCGCGCCCCGTGCGCGTCGCGACCGTCTACGTCTACTGGGGCTTCGACCGCGACCGCTATATGCCCTCGCGCCGCGTGCAGCTTCAGGCGCTCGAAGACGGCGGCGAGTGGCGGACGGTCGCGGAGCTTGAGCCGGGCGCGAACTTCGACCGCGCCGCCTTCGACTTCGCGCCCGTCGAGGCCGGAAGCTTGCGTCTCTTTCAGGAGGCGCAGCAGGGGCCGCCGAGCCGCCCGTTTTTGATGTGGGTCAGGGAGGTCGAGGTCTACGGCGCCGAGTCGCGACAGCGCGCGCGGTAGAGCTTTCCGACACGCATGATCACCGCCGAAATCATCGCCATCGGGTCGGAGCTTCTGACGCCCGACCGCGCCGACACCAACTCGCTCTGGCTCACCGAGCGCCTCAACGGCGTCGGCATCGAGGTCAAGCTCAAGACCATCGTCGGCGACGACGACGCGCGCCTCGAAGAGACCATCAAGGACGCGCTGCGCCGCTCGCGCGTCGTCGTGATGACGGGCGGCTTGGGGCCGACCGAGGACGACATCACGCGCAAGATCGCGGCCCGCGCCCTCGGCCGCCGCCTCATATTCGACGACAAGGTCTTGGAAGGCATCCGCGCGAAGTTCGCGAACTGGGGGCGGAAGATGCCTGAGATTAACGCCCGTCAGGCGATGGTCATCGAGGGCGCGGAGGCGCTCGACAACCCGAACGGCACGGCCCCCGGCATGTACATCGAGCACGAGGGCCGCGCGGTCGTGCTGCTGCCCGGCCCGCCGCGCGAGATGCGCCCGATGTTCGACACTTTCATCATCAAGCGACTCGCCGCGAAGGCGGGCGACGTGCGCGTGGCGCGCCGCGTCCTGCGCGTCGCGGGGATGGGCGAGTCGGCCGTGGACGAGCGCATCGCGCCCGTCTACACGCAGTACAAGAACCCGCAGACGACCATCCTCTTCAACCGCAGCGAAATCGAAATCCACCTCACCGCGCAAGGGAAGACCGAGAAGGACGCGGAGCTTCTGCTCGACGGCCTCGCCGGACAAATCGAGGAGCGGCTCGGCGACGCCATCTTCGCCTTCCGCGGCGAGACGATGGAGGAGGTCGTCGGCCTCCGCCTCGCCGTCGCGGGCTTCACGCTCGCCGTCGCCGAGAGCTGCACGGGCGGGCTCATCGCGCAAAGGCTGACGGAAGTGCCCGGCTCCTCTACCTACTTCATGGAGGGCGCCGTCACCTACTCGAACGAGTCGAAGGTGCGTCTGCTCGGCGTCCCGATGGACTTAATCGCGGAGCACGGGGCGGTGAGCGCCGAGGTGGCCGAGGCGATGGCCGAGGGCGCGCGGCTGCGCGCGCAGACCGACTTCGGGCTCGCCGTCACGGGGATAGCCGGCCCCGGCGGCGGGAGCGAGGAGAAGCCCGTCGGCCTCGTCTACATCGCGCTCTCCGACGACGCGCACACCGAGCACCGGCGCATCATGCTCCCCGGCGACCGCCACCTCATACGCTGGCGCGCCTCACAAGCCGCCCTCGACCTCCTGCGAAGGCGTCTCATCTGACCGTCGGGCGGAACGCCGCACGGCCTTCCGGCAAGGCTCTCATTCCTTGTCGGGCCTTCGCCGGGCTTGCTATAGTCGCCGTTCACGCTGACGCTCGGCCTCTCCCCGTTCGCGGGTTCTGTGATGACGAACCTCCTTGTCATTCTCGTCGCGTACCTGCTCGGCTCGATACCGTTCGGCTATCTCGTCGTCCGCGCGCGCGGCGGCGGCGACGTGCGCGAGACGGGTTCGGGCGGGACGGGCGCGACGAACGTGACGCGCAGGGCGGGACGCGCGGCCGGGGTGCTGACGCTCGCGCTCGACGCCGCGAAGGGCGTCGCGGCCGTCGTCCTCGCGCGCCACCTCTTGACGGACGACTTCGGCGTTAACTGGTGGGTCGCGGCCGCGGCCATCGCGTGCGTCGCGGGTCACGTCTTCCCCGTGTGGCTCGGGTTCCGCGGGGGGAAGGGCGTGGCGACGGGTCTGGGCGTCTTTCTCAGCCTCGCGCCGCTCGCGGTCTTGTGCGTCGGCGTCGTCTTCGTCGCGGTCGTCTGGGCGACGCGCTACGTCTCGCTCGGCTCGGTGACGGCCGCCGCGCTTCTGCCCGCGTGCGTGTGGCTCGCCGAGCGCGTCAGGCCGCAGGGAGACGCGCGCGCGCCGCTCGTCGCGACGGCGCTCGTCGGCGGCGCGCTCGTCCTCTTCATGCACCGCGCCAACATCGGCCGGCTGCTCAAGGGGACGGAAAGCAAACTGAAGCTCTGAAGATGAGTCGTGTGGCCGTGATGGGCGCGGGCGGGTGGGGGACGGCGCTGGCCTCGTTGGCGGGGCGCGCGGGGCACGATGTCCGCCTCTGGTCGCGCGGCGCGGAGGTGGCCGCCGACATCAACGAGCGGCGCGAGAACTCGAAGTATCTGGCCGGGCACGAAATCCCTCCGGGCGTGACGGCGACGACCGAAGTCGGTGGCGCGCTCGAAGGCGCGGAGCTGGTCGTTCTGGCCGCGCCGTCGCACGCGACCCGCGAGCTGCTCGGACGCATCGCGCCGTCCGCGCGCGCCGCGATGATATTCGTCAGCGCGACGAAGGGCATCGAAGTCGAGACCGGCCGGCGCGTCTCCGAGATGGTGACGGAGGCGCTGGCGTCGGTCGTCGAGCGCCCGCGCTTCGTCTGCCTGTCCGGCCCTTCGTTCGCGCAGGAAGTGGCGGCCGGACACCCGACGGCGGTCGTCGCCGCGAGCGACGAGGACGAGCTCGCGCGCGCCGTGCAGGCCGCCATGAGCGCGCAGAACTTCCGCGTCTACACGAACTCGGACGTGACGGGCACGGAGCTCGGCGGCTCGCTCAAGAACGTGATGGCCATCGCGTCGGGGATGGTCGCGGGGCTCGGCTTCGGGTCGAACAGCGTCTCGGCCCTCATCACGCGCGGCTTGGCCGAGATGACGCGGCTCGCCGTCGGCTCCGGCGCGCGCGCCGAGACTCTGATGGGGCTCGCGGGCTTGGGCGACCTCGTCCTGACCTGCACGGGCGGCCTGTCGCGCAACCGCTTCGTCGGACAGGAGCTAGGCCGCGGGCGCGCGCTCCGGGACGTGCTCGCCGGGATGCGCGAGGTGGCCGAGGGCGTGCGGACGACGCGCGCCGTCAAATTGTTGGCCGGGCGCGCGGGCGTCGAGATGCCGATTACGAACGAGGTTCACGCCGTCCTCTACGAGGGCAAGTCGGCGCGCGACGCGGCCGAGGCGTTGATGTCGCGCCCGCTCAAGGGCGAGTTCGAGGGGACGAGGGCGGGGAAAGAGTAAGGTTTGCGATGGCCGACGAGAAGGTGATTGTGACGAACCGCGCGGCGCTCTACGAGTACCACGTGCTCGACCGCTACGAGGCCGGCGCGGCGCTCGTCGGCACGGAGGTCAAGAGCGTGCGCGCCGGGCAGATACAGCTCAAGGAGTCTTACGTCGCCGTCCGCGACGGCGAGGCGTGGCTCTTCAACGCGCACATCTCGCCCTACTCGTTCGGCAACCGGCAGAACCACGAGCCGACGCGGACGCGAAAACTACTGCTCCACCGGCGCGAGATCGACCGCCTTGAGAAGGAGGCGACGACGAAGGGGATGACGCTCGTCGTCACGCGCGTCTACCTGAAGGGCGGGCGCGTCAAATTTGAAATCGGCGTCGCGCGTGGTAAAAAGTTATACGACAAGCGAGAGACCGAGATGCGGCGCACCGTCGAGCGCGAGACGCGCGCGCGGATGAAGAACGCCCGCAAAGACGATTAGAGGAGAGGGATTCTTACATGGAGATTCAAACCGCTGGCAATTATGCCGAGGCCGACGTGCAGGCGCTCGCCGTCCCGGTCTTCAAAGACGAGAAGGCCGAAGAGGGCGTGCTGAAAGAGCTCGACGAGGCGACGGGCGGCGTCGTCCGCTCCGTCCTCGAATCCGAGGAGCTGAAGGGCAAGGAGGGCGAGACCGCCTACATACACCTCTCGGGCGACCGACTCAGGGCGCGCCGACTCCTCCTCGTCGGCGCGGGCGACCGCTCCGACTACAAGCTCGGGCAGGCGGCCCAGTTCGCCGGCACGGCCGCGCGCGCCCTGCGCCAGCGCAACGTCAAATCCGTCGGCCTCGTCCTGCGCGTGCCCGAAGGCGTCGAGGCCGAGCGCGCCGCCTCGTCGGCCGTCGAGGGCGCGGTGATGGGGCTGTTCGAGCCCGACAAGTACCGCACCGTCGACAAGGAGGAGCGCAACGTCGAGCGCCTCGTCGTCGTCGAGGCGGGCGCGGACGCCGAGGCCCTGCGGCGCGGGGCCGAGCGCGGGCGCGTCGTCGGCGAGTCGGCCAACTTCACGCGCGACATGGCGAACGAGCCGGGGGCCTACATGACGCCGACCGTCATGGCCGAGCGCGCGCAGTCGGTCGCCAACGAGTTCGGGCTCGAAATCGACGTGCTCGACCAAGCGCGGATGGAGGAGGAAGGGATGGGCGCGCTGCTCGGCGTCGCGCGCGGGTCTGACCAGCCGCCGAAGCTCATCGTCCTGAAGTATATGCCCGAGGGCAAGACCTCGCTCGACGACGGCGAGGAGTACCTCGCGCTCGTCGGCAAGGGCATCACGTTCGACACGGGCGGCATCTCCCTGAAGCCCGGCGAGAACATGGAGCTGATGAAGTACGACATGACGGGCGGCGCGACCGTCATCGGCGTCATGCGCGCCGTCGCGCAACTGCGCCCGCCCATCCCGGTGCTCGGCGTCGTCCCCGCCTGCGAGAATATGCCTTCGGGCAAGGCGACGAAGCCCGGCGACGTCGTGCGCGCCATGTCGGGCAAGACCATCGAGGTCATCAACACCGACGCCGAGGGACGCCTCATCCTCGCCGACGCCGTCTGCTACGCCAAAAAACTCGGCGCGACCCGCATCGTCGACATGGCGACCTTGACGGGCGCCGTCTCCATCGCGCTCGGCGACGTGAACACGGGCCTTCTGGGGACGGATCAGGAGTTGATTGACGAGATCATCGAGGCGGGCCGCGAGGTCGGCGAGAAGTTCTGGCAGCTCCCGCTCGACAAGGAGTACTCGAAGCAGATCAAGTCCGACATCGCCGACATCAAGAACGTCGGCGGCCGCAAGGCGGGGACGATTACGGCCGCCGCCTTCATCAAGGAGTTCGCCGACGGCACCTCTTGGGCGCACCTCGACATCGCCGGCACGGCGTGGGGCGACGAGGCCAAGCCCTTCCGCTCGAAAGGCCCGACCGGGGTGGCCGTCCGCACGCTCGTCAACCTCGTCGAGCGCGCGGCCAGCGCGGCGGCGGCCGACGCGGGGAAGTAGCGCGGAGGCGATAACGATGCGCCGAAAAAACAGCGCGGGGAACTGACTAAAGCCGAAAAATCGGACTTTTCGGGCAAAAGACGCCGGGGCCGCGGGATTCTCCCGTCCCCGGCGTCTGCTTTCGGGGCGGCCTTCGGAAGTTACGGGGCGATAGTTAATGCAAAAACTTAAGTTTGAGGCGATTTTTGTGCTTGCAAAAAAATGGCATTAGTGTTGGAATAGGCTACGTCGAAGCCGGAGGGTGCGGTCACCACGGTGACTAAAAAAAGTCCTCACCCCACTCGGTGGCCGCCCGAGGCAGAAAAGCACCGCACCACGGCTAATTCCTCACCACGGCGCATTCGTTCCCCTTAAAAAGGTTCTCACCTCCCCGGCACTTTCGGGTGGGACGAATGCGCCCGTTTAATGCTATATTACGCCCGCGGGTGGCCTCCCCACCCGGATTTGAGCTTTGACTCTGGGCGTTCCCTCGTTGAGAGCGTTCCATCGCCAGCTTTTTAGCGGTTTAAGGAAAGCGCGGTGGTTGACTACTACAAAATCTTGGGGGTGAAGCGTAACGCTTCGCTCGCCGAGGTCAAGTCTGCTTACAGGAGGCTCGCCCGCCTCCGCCACCCGGACGTCAACGGCGGCTCGGACAAGGCGGCGCGCGAGTTCGCGCTCATCGCGCTCGCCTACCGCACGCTCAGCGACCCGCAGGAGCGCGCCTACTACGACTCCCTGCGCGCCCGCGCCAGCGCCACCACCGACCTTTCCGGCAACTCCGTCTTCCAGTCCAACAACCCGCACGCCCAACGTATGCGGCGGATGGCGATGCAGGCCCGCTTCGACCGCGTCGTCGACCGCATCATGGACGAGGACAAGCGCGAGACCTTCGCCTTCCAGCAGACGGTCTTCACGACGGTCACGCTTTTTCTCTCGACCTTCTTCGTCGCGTGGTTCAAGCCCGTCATCTGGGAGCGCTTTTATCTTTTCGGCCGCGCCGTCATCGTCACGCTCTTCCTCATCGGGCTGTGGCACCTGTGCGTGCGCCTGAAGGCGTATTTCGACCACTACACCTACAAGCCGCGGTCGATTCACGACTCGCTGATGAACTCCGAGGAGGGCGGCGAGAAGCCCTTCACGCGCTTCGCCGCCTCGACCTTCCTGATCCTCGGCTACGCGGCGAGCCTCGCGGCCGGGCTCTTCATCGGCGCGCAGGCCAGCTCCGGCTTCATCTTCAGCGCCGTGCCCTATCTCTTCGGCCAGAGCATCCGCCCCGACCTCTTCTTCTACCCGCCCATCGCCGTCCTCATCGTCGACACGATGCACACGGTCGCGTCGAAAATCGACTAGGCCGGGCCGCGCCCGCCGTCTCCACCGCGCCGGAAGAATCTTGTAAGCCGGCCGCCACTCGTGTATATTGCGCGGCAAGTCCCGATCCCGGAGAACTTTAAGACACAGGTGAAGATGACAACTGCGCGCGCCCCCGAAGCGCCGTACCAAAGTGCCGACGGTCTGCCGTCACGCCCTCTCGCTCGACCGACGAGTTGAAGGCTCCGCTGCCGGCCGTTCGGCTTCGCCGCGAGAGGAGCCGTCCAATGGCCAAGCGAATCACCGAACGCCAGCGCCTCGCCCTCAAACTCGAAGACCTCAACGAGTCGGAAGTCCACGAAGTCCTCGAATACATCTCGATCATGGAGTCGATGCGCCGCGCCTCCGCGTTCCCCGGCGTGTGGGAGGACGAGCTGGTCGCGATGCTCGCCGACGCCCGCGAGAATCAGCGCGCGCGTCAGGCCTTCGAGTGGGAGTCCGTGCGCCGCCGCGCCGAGAAGGGCGCCGCGTCAACCGCGACCGCCGGGCGCGTATGACAGACAGGCGACGACCCGCCGCCGAAAGCTTTCCCCGCGCCGCCGCGCGCGCCGCCTCGCTGGCGGCGTGCGCGGGCCTTCTCATCTGTCAGCAGACACCTCTCGCCGCCGCCGCCCCGCCGCGTCATGACAGGCGCGCGGACTCCGCGCCATCTTTTTTCCTAACACCAATTAGTAACTACTCCGCGCAGTCGGCCGCGCTGACGCCGCTCCAGCGACGCATCGAGGTCGAGCGCCGCCGGCTCGCGTCCGACGACGAGGAGGAGCGGCGCGAGGCCGTCGAGCGTCTGGGCGCGATGAGTCACCGCGAGGCTTCGCGCGCGGCGACGACGGCGCTCGCCGACCGCGCCGCGATCGTCCGCGCCACGGCCGCGCGCGCCGTCGTTTCGCTCGGCTCGCAGGACGTTGCGGCCCTGCTCACCCCGCTTCTGAGCGACCGCGACGAGTTCGTCCGGCGCGAGGCGGCCTACGCGCTCGGCTCGGCGCGCAACCGCGAGAGCGTCGCGGCGCTAGTCAATCTGTTGGAGCGCGACAGGCAGGCTTCGGTGCGCGGCGCGGCGGCCGTTGCGCTCGGGCAGATTGGCGAGGCGACGGCCGCCCCGGCGCTCGCCGCCGCCCTTTCGCGGCGCGTGCGCGCCTCCGGCGTCGTCGCGCGCATCACGCGCGCGCGACGCGACGAAGACCCGTTCGTCCGACGCTCGGCCGCCGCCGCGCTCGGCCTGCTGCGAAGCCGCGAAGGCGTGCCCGCGCTCGTCGACGTGCTGTCGAACGAGAAGGCGGAAGATGATTTGAGACGCGAGGCGGCCGTCGCGCTCGGGCTCATCGGCGACCCGGCCGCCATCCCGCACCAGAGGGCCGCGCTCACCGCTCGCGACCCGCACCTTTCGCGCGCCGCCTTCGAGGCGCTGCGCAGACTCGACCCGGCGGGCGCCGTCCGGCCTTCATAAAAAAAGCCGGCCGGGGATTTTCGCCCCGGCCGGCCTCACTCAAGCCAACTTTTAAATCAGCTTCAGCCCTCGTTCTTGTCGCTGCGCCCCTGACTCTTGCGCGCGACCTTCGCCTGCGGGAGCGGGGCGGCCGCGCCGCCCGACTTCGCGGCGGCCTCCTCGTGCATTACCTCGTCCGCGCTCTGCGGGTCGCTGATGAGCGCGCCGCCCTCGCGCTTCGAGAAGACGAGCTTCTTGCCGCCGTCGTCCAAATCGACGTAGACGAGGTCGCCCAAGCCCACCTGCTCGGTCGCCACGAGGTTCGAGAGCGGGTAGACGAGGAAGCGTTCGACCGAGCGCTTCAGGTGGCGCGCGCCGTACTTGTAGTCGATGCCCTCCTTGAGGAGCATATCCTTCGCCTCGTCCGAGCACTGGAAGACGAACTTCGTCCCGGCCGAGCGCATGATGCGGTCTTGGACGGCGGCCAGCTCAAGGTCGAGAATCTGGCGCAGGTGGTGCTCCTTCAAGCTGCGGAAGACGACGACCTTGTCGATGCGGTTCATGAACTCGGGCGAGAACTTGCGCCGCGCCGCCTCGACGGCCGTCCGGTAAATCTTGTGATCCACCTCCGAGTCGTTCGGGTTCTTCCCGCCGGGGGCGGGGGCGAAGCCGATGCCGCCCGAAATCAGCTCCGACATCTCGCGCGCGCCGAGGTTCGAGGTCATGATGACCATCGTGCGGGAGAAGTCGACGCGGCGGTTGTCCCCGAGCGTCAGGGTCGCCTTGTCGAGGATGCCGAGCAGCAGCTGCCACAGCGAGTCCGAAGCCTTCTCGATCTCGTCGAAGAGGACGAGCGAGAGCTTGAGGTCGTCCGTGTGGTAGCGGTCGAGGTTCTCCTGCGTGAGCATCGGAGAGGTCTCGCGGTGGCCGAGGTAGCCCGGCGGCGAGCCGATGAGCTTCGCGATCTCGTGCGAGTGCTGAAACTCGGCGCAGTCGATTTTGATGACCGCGTTCGGGTCGCCGAACAAGACTTCCGCGGCGGCCTCGACGACGCGCGTCTTGCCCGAGCCGGTGGGGCCGAGGAAGAGCATCGTGCCGACGGGGCGGCTCGCGGGGTTCATCCCGGCGAGGAAAATCTGGTAGAGGCCGCTCATGCGCCTGACGGCGCGCTCCTGCCCGACGATGCGCGCCGCGAGCTTCTCCTCGAACTCCTGAGCGCGCGGGCTCTTCTGGTCGGGGTCGAGAAAGACCGTGTTCCCTGCTGTTACTTTTTGCATCTCCATCTCTGCGATCATGGCCGTCCTCCCTGCCGGAGCCAGACACCGCCCGAGGGCTTTTCGTTACACCCGCGGCGGTCAAAATCCCTTCTCGACCGCCCCGCGGGGCGCGGCCCACGGCGGGCCGCTCGAAACCCAACCCGACTCCATGCAAAGAACGAACCGCAACGTTAATTGATGCGCGCCGCGGCGGGGCGGTTCGCCGCCCGTTCCGCGTCGCCGCCCGCGCGCACGCGTGTTGAGCGCACTATATATACGACAGAAACTATTTTGTCACCACAAAATATGAGGGGAGCTTCGCGCTTGAGCTGCGGATAATTATACACGCCGAGTCAAACGTGCGTGACAGATTCCGTCACGGGCGGGCTGACAGGAATAGACACTCTCCGAAAAATTGGAGCGCCGCGCCACCCCGAAACGTCGGGCGGCGCGGCGCGGGCGTAGCAAAGCGTGACCGTCTGCGGGGCGGCCCCGCTCAG
>DASQDT010000052.1:0-3516 GCA_035634035.1 Pyrinomonadaceae bacterium
TCTCCGTCCCGACCGTCGTCACCGACCGCGACGGGAAGCCCCTGACCGGCCTGCGCGCCGAGAACTTCCTCGTCTACGAGGACGGACGCCAGCAGAAGATCGAGAACTTCGCCACCACCGAGACGCCCTTCGAGGTCGCGCTCCTGCTCGACACCTCCGGCTCGACGCGCGCCGACGTGGGCCTCATCCGCCGCGCCGCGCGCGCCTTCATCGAGGCGCTGCGCGCCGGAGACCGCGTCGCCATCGTCTCCTACACGACCAAAGAGGAGGGCGACTCGAAGCTCGCCGCCGTCGAGGTGATGACGCACCTGACCGACGACCGCGACGCCCTGCGCGACGCCGTCGAGATGATCGGTTCGAGCGCCGGCACGCCCTTCTACGACAGCCTTGAGCGCGTCGCCGCAGACATTTTCCGCGACGCCCCGCGCGACGAGATGCGCGGGCGTCGCGCGCTCGTCGCCCTGAGCGACGGCATCGACTCGACGAGCGAGGCCGACTTCGACGAGGCGCGCGAGCGCCTGCGCCGCGCAGGGGTCGTCTGCTACTTCGTGCAGTTGAACACGGAGGAGTACGTCGAGGAGCGTCTGATGCAGGACTGTCGGGACGACGGCGCGCTGCGCCTTTCGCGCCGGCAGCTCGCGCGCTACCGCCGCATCTTCGCGCCGCGCGCCGACGCCTCGGACTTCGAGGACTTCTGCCGCATGGGGCAGTTCGAGCGCATGGACATCAGCCGCCGCCTCTACCAGCTCGGCCGTCAGGAGATGAACGCTCTGGCGAAGGACACGGGCGGCAAGACCTTCCCCATCGCCGACCTCTCGGACGCGCGCCGCGCCTTCCGTCAGGTCGCCGAGGAGATGGGCACGCAGTACTCCTTAGGCTACTACTCGACGAACAAGGCGCGCGACGGGGGCTTCCGCGCCATCCGCGTGCAGGTGCGCGGCGTCAAGGACGCGCAGGTGCGCGCCCGCGAAGGCTACCAAGTCCCGCGCGGCTAAATTTTCGTCGGCAAAGTCCTCGTCAGCGAACTTCTCATCAGCGAACTTCTCATCAGCGAAACCTTTATGAACAACACCGAGAGAGCCTTCGACCGCGTCGTCCTCATCGTCTTGGACAGCCTCGGCGCGGGCGAGATGCCCGACGCCGCCGCGTGGGGCGACGCCGGCTCCGACACGCTCGGCCACATCTGCGAGCACCGAAGCGTCCGCCTCCCCAACCTCGAAGCCTACGGCTTGGGCCGCCTGCGCCCGCTCGCGGGCGTCGCGGCGGTCGAGAGCCCGCGCGCCTCCTTCGGCCGCTGCGCGCTGCGCTCGAACGGCAAGGACACGACGACCGGCCACTGGGAGATGGCCGGCATCGTTTTGGAAAAAGCTTTCCCCACCTACCCGCAAGGGTTCCCCGAAGACGTGCTCTCGCGCTTCGTCCGGGAGACGGGCGTGCCCGGCGTCCTCGGCAACGTCCCGGCCTCGGGCACGGAGATCATCAAGGAGTTGGGCGCCGAGCACGTGCGCACGGGCAAGCCCATCGTCTACACCTCGGCCGACTCGGTCTTCCAAATCGCCGCGCACGAGGAGGTCATCCCCGTCACGCGGCTCTACGAGATTTGCGAGACGGCGCGCGCGATCCTGAGCGGGGAGCACGAGGTCGGGCGCGTCATCGCGCGCCCCTTCGTCGGCTCGCCCGGCTCCTTCACGCGCACCGAGAACCGGCACGACTACGCCGTCCCGCCGCCGCCCGAAAACCTCCTCCCGCTGCTCTCCGGGGCGGGCCTCGACGTCGTCTCCGTCGGGAAGATAGCCTCGATTTACGACTCGGCCGGCGTGACCGAAGAACGCCCCGGCAAGAACAACGACCAGTCGATCGACCAGACCGTCGCGGCCCTCGACGGGGACTCGCGCGGCCTCATCTTCTCGAACCTCGTCGACTTCGATATGCTCTACGGCCACCGCCGCGACGTCGAGGGCTACGCCCGCGCCCTCGAACACTTCGACGCGCGCCTGCCCGAGATTGAGCGCGCCATGCGCGACCGAGACCTCCTCATCATCACCGCCGACCACGGCAACGACCCGACCTACCGCGGCACAGACCACACGCGCGAGTACGTCCCCCTCCTCGCTTACGGCCCGCGCGCGCGCGCCGGAGTCCGCTTGGGCGACCGCGCCTCCCTCGCCGACATCGGCCAGACCATCGCCGACAACTTCGGCCTCAGGCTGAACGCGGGCGAGAGCTTCCTGAAAGAAGTGACGCGCGACGCGTGACGCGTTAAAGACGAGTTTGCAGTCCGCGGCAAAAAGCAGAAGCCCGGCCGTCGTGGCCGGGCTTCTGCTTTTGGACTCAAGCCTCTCGCTCGTCGCTCGTCACTGCTGTTGCGGGTCTTTGAGGACGGCGATGTAGGGGAGGTTGCGGTAGCGCTCGGCGAAGTCGAGGCCGTAGCCGACGACGAAGGCGTCGGGGATTTGGAAGCCGATGTAGTCGATGGGCACTTCGCGCTCGCGCCGCTCGAACTTGTCGAGCAGCGCCGCCAGCTTGACGCTCCGCGCGCCGCGCGAGCGCAGGTTGGCGAGCATATAGGAGAGCGTCAGCCCCGTGTCGACGATGTCCTCGACGACGAGGATGTCGCGCCCCTCGATGGCCACGTCCAAGTCCTTGACGATTCTCACCTCGCCCGAGGTGCGCGTCCGGTTGCCGTAACTCGAAATCGCCATGAACTCGACGCCCAGAGGCATATCTATCGCGCGCATCAAATCGCTCAGGAAGATGCACGCGCCTTTGAGGACGCCGATGAGCAGCGGGTTGCGCCCCGCGTAGTCGCGCGCGATCTCAGCGCCGAGCGCGGCGATGCGCGTCTGTATCTCCTCGGCCGTGAACAAGGGCTCAAGGTTCGGGTTGGAAAACTCCGAGACCATCTGCGACGGCGTGGACACTTTTCTGTTTCTCCGTTCCGGTCGGCTCGACGTGTTTTTGAAGTCTCGCGGGCCGCGAGTTTGCGCGCGCGAGGCGCGGTGCGACATACTATGAGAACCTTCGCGCCGAGGTCAACCGCTTCTCATGTCCGACGAACGACCGACACGCGAGCGCGTCCGCGCGCTCGTCAGAGAGGTTCTCAACAACGCCGCCCCGGCCGACGACGCCGCCCGCGGCGACGACGCCTCTTCCGCGTCCACGCTCGCCCGCGTCGTCCCCGTCGCCGACGCCCGCGCGCCCGCCGACGAGGCGGACGTGGCGCGCGACGAGTCGTCGAAGACCGTCATCACGGAGGACGAGCTGCGCGGGCTCGAAGAGGGCGCGCGCCTGCGCGTCGCCGAGGGCGCGCGACTCACCCCGCTCGCCGCCGACATCGTCCGCGAGCGACGCATCGAGCTCGTCCGCCGCACGCCGCGCCGCGGCTCGCGGCGCGAGCGCATCATCGCCGTCGGCGCCGACCACGGCGGCTACCAGATGAAGGAGGAGCTGAAAAAACTCCTCGCGGAGCTCGGCCACCGCCCGCGCGACTTCGGCACGAACTCGACCGACGCCGTC
>DASQDT010000053.1:0-8857 GCA_035634035.1 Pyrinomonadaceae bacterium
CCCGCGCCGCGCGCGGCCCAGTAGAGCGTGTCGGTCGCGGGCGCGTAGAGGACGCCGAGCGCGGGGCGGCCCGCGACGGCCAACCCTATCTGCACGGCGAAGTCGCCGCTGCCGGCGATAAAACCCTTCGTGCCGTCGAGCGGGTCGACCATCCAGACGCGCTCGCGGCTCAGACGCCGGTCGTCGTCGACCGACTCTTCGGCGAGAATGCCGTCGTCGGGGAAAATCTCGCGCAGGCCCTGCACGATGAGCTCGTTGACGGCGCGGTCGGCCGCCGTCACGGGCTCGTCGTACGCGCCCTTGTGCTCGACCCGCAGGGGCCGCCCGTAGTATTCGAGCGCCGTCGCGCCCGACGCGCGCGCCAGCTCCACGGCCGCGCGCAGCTCGCGCCCCCACTCCCCGCCCGCCTGTTCGCTCATCGGTTTCATCACGGAAACAAAGTTACCACGGATCGACTTCTTCGGCGGCGCGGCGGACGGCGTCGAGCGTGGCGCGGATGTCGGCGCGCGTCGTGCGGAAGTTCGTGACGCAGGCGCGCAGCGCGAAGCGGCCGCGCAGGGAGGCGTTCGACAGATACGCCTCCCCGCCGCGCTGAATTTTGTGCATCAGGCGCTCGTTGAAGCGGTCGAGGCGCGCGTTGATAGTCTCGCGCTCGTCGTCGTCAATGGTTTGTTCGAGCGCGCGCCGCGCGTCAAGGGGCACGCAGCGGAAGCAGCAGATGCTCAAGTTGACGGGCGCGAGCAGCTCGAACCCTTCAGACGCCTCGACCAACTCGCCCATGTACGCGGCGAGCGCGTTGTCCTCGGCGACGCAGCGGGCGACGCGACGCGCGCCGTAGTAGCGCAGCATCATCCAGACCTTGAAGGCGCGGAACGGGCGCGAAAGCTCCATCCCGTAATCCCAAAACGCGAACGCCTCGGCCTCCTCGCGCTCGTAGACTTTAATGTAGTCGCCCTCGCTCGCGCCGAAGGCGAGGCGCGCTCTCGCCGGGTCGCGCAGGATGAGACAGCCGCAGTCGAGCGGCGCGTAGAGCCACTTGTGCGGGTCGAGCGAGACGGAGTCGGCCAGCCCGATGCCGGCGAACAGCGGGCGCTTTCGCTCGTCCAACGCGGCGAGCGCGCCGTACGCGCCGTCGACGTGAAACCAGAGCCCCGCGTCGCGCGCGACGCGGGCCACGTCGGCGAGCGCATCGACCGCGCCCGTCGCGACCGTCCCCGCGCTCGCCACGACGCAGAAGGGACGCAGGCCCGCGCGCCTGTCATCCTCGATCAACGCGCCGAGCGCGCGCACGTCCATCCTGAAATTCTCGTCCGACGCGACGACGCGCACCTGCTCGCGCCCGAGGCCGAGGAGGTCGGCCGCCTTCGGAATCGAGAGGTGCACTTGGTCGGAGACGTAAAGGGCCGCGGGCGCGTCCTCGTCCCGGAGTCCGCGGTTTGATAACTCGCGCGCGCGGCCCGACGTGAAGCGGTGCGCGACGTGGAGCGCCACCAAGTTCGCCATCGAGCCGCCGCTCGTGAGGAGCCCGCCGCACTCGCGCGCCGCATCACTCTCGCCGTCATCAACACTCGCGCCCGCGTAGCAGATGAGCTCGGCGAGCCAGCGGACGACCGTGTGCTCGATTTCGGTCGCGGCCGGGGCGGAGCGCCACGCGGTGACGTTCTGGTTGAGCGCCGCGGCGAGCAGCGCGGCGTACGCGCCGGCGGGCGCGGCGGGCGAGGCGACGTAGCCGAACATTCGCGGGCTGAAATGGTTGCGGCTCGCGTCGAAGACGGCGCGGCAGTCGTCGAAGAGTTCTTCGAGCGGGGCGGGCTCGGCGGGGACGGGCGTGCGGAAGCGTCGCGTCAAATCACGCGCGGAGGTTTCCGGAAAGACGCGGCGCTCGGGCGCGCGCGCGAAGTACTCGGCGGCGAGCGCGAAGGCGCGCGCGGCGAGCGCCTCCGACTCGCCCGTGTCGAGTTCGAGCGAGGCGTCGCGCACGCGCGAAGTCTCGCGCACGCGCCCGCCCGGCGCGCCCTCCCTGTCCGCTTCTCGGCTCATCATCCTTCGGCCTTCAACCTATCACACGCGCGCGCGTTCGGCGAAGCCCGCTTGATGCGCCGCGCGCAGCGGGGCTATAGTTCGCGGCTGAAGCAACTCGAACCCGCGCCCGCGCAAAGCACGAAGGAGAACCCGACCCGATGAAGCGCGCCCCGGCCGCCGCACTCGCCCCCGCCCTGCTCGCGACGCTCCTCCTCTTCACGACGGCCTCGCCGGCGAGCGCGCAAAACCCTGTCCCGCAAGGCGCGACGACTCCGCGACGCACGGTCGTCCGCGCCGGCCGGCTCTTGGACGTTCGCGCCGGGCGGGTGCTGACAGACCAAGCCATCCTCGTCGAGGGCGAACGCGTCAAGGAGGTCGGCCCGTCGGCGGCCATACTCGCGCGCGCCGGCGCGGGGGCGCGCGTCATAGATTTGTCGCACGCGACGGTCTTGCCCGGCCTCATCGACTCGCACACGCACATCACTTCGAACCCCGAGCACGTCGGCTACACGTCGCTCGGCATCTCCGTCCCGCGCGAGGCGCTCTACGGCGTGCGCAACGCGCGTCTGACTCTGGAAGCCGGTTTCACGACCATCCGCAACGTCGGCGCGAGCGGCTACTCCGACATCGCCCTGCGCGACGCCATCAACGCGGGCGAGTTCCCCGGCCCGCGCATCGCCGCCTCCGGCCCGAGCTTAGGAATCACGGGCGGCCACTGCGACTCGAATATGCTCGCGCCCGAGTTCCACTACTCGGCCGAGGGCGTGGCCGACGGCGTCGAGGCGCTGATGCGCAAGACGCGCGAGGTGATTAAGTACGGCGCGGATGTCATCAAGGTCTGCGCGACGGGCGGCGTCCTCTCTCTCGGCACGAACGTGCAGTCGGCGCAGTTCAGCGACGAGGAGCTGCGCGCCGTCGTCTCGGAGGCGCACCGGCTCGGGCGCAAGGTGGCCGCGCACGCGCACGGCGCGGGCGGCATGAAGCAGGCCGTGCTCGCGGGCGTCGACTCCATCGAGCACGGCTCCTACATCGACGATGAGATAGTGCGCCTGATGCGCGAGCGCAAGGTCTACCTCGTCCCGACCGTCTACTTGGGCGACTGGCTTCTGGAGAACGCCGAGCGCATCGGGATGCCCGCGCCGCTTCTGGAGAAGGGGCGTCAGGTCATCCCCGTCGCGCGCCAGAACATCGCGCGCGCGTTCCGCGCCGGGGTGCCCGTCGCCTTCGGCACGGACTCGGCCGTCTACCCGCACGGGCTGAACGGGCGCGAGTTCGCGGTGATGGTGAAGATGGGTCTGACGCCGACGCAGGCGATTCAGTCGGCGACGCTGAACGCGGCCGACCTGCTCGGCTGGTCTGACCGCGTCGGCACACTTGAGCCGGGCCGCTACGCCGACCTGATCGCGGTCGCGGGCGACCCGACGAGGGACGTGACCGAGCTTGAGCGCGTGCGCTTCGTGATGAAGGGCGGCGAGGTTTTCAAGGACGAGAGGGGGCGATGAATGACGATTGAGGGCTTCGCCACGCGCGAGGGCACGGCGCGCTACCGCGACCGCTTCGAGGTGGCGCGCGACGAGCAACACTTCCGCTTCGAGCAGAACCTCTGGCTCTCCTCAATCGGCACGGGCACCTACTTGGGCGAGCCCGACGACGAGTCAGACCGCCTCTACTCGCGCGCCATCGAGCGCGCCGTCGAGTTGGGCGCGAACCTCATCGACACGGCGGCCAACTACCGCTTCCAGCGGAGCGAGCGCTCGATCGGCGACGCGCTCGAACGCCTGACCGCCTCGGGCGGCTTCGCGCGCGACGAGCTGGTCGTCTGCACGAAGGGCGGCTACCTCCCGTTCGACGGCGGGCCGCCGCGCGACGTGCGCGCCTACGTCGAGGAGACGTTCGTGCGCACGGGCGTCGCGGATTTCTCCGACATCGTCGCGGGCAGCCACTGCATGACGCCGCGCTACCTCGCGCACCAGCTCGCGCAGTCGCTCCGCAATATGCGTCTCGCGTGCGTCGACGTTTACTACATACACAACCCGGAGGCGCAGGCCGGCGCGCTCCCCGGCGAAGAGTTCGAGGCGCGCCTGCGCGCGGCCTTCGGGCGACTCGAAGAGGAGCGCGCGGGGGGGCGTCTGCGCAACTACGGCGTGGCGACGTGGAACGGCTTCCGCGTCGGGGAGGGCGCGCGCGGCTATCACTCGCTCGAACGGATGGTCGAGCTTGCGCGCGAGGCGGCGGGCGGCGCGGGGCACGGCTTCCGCTTCATCCAACTGCCCTTCAACCTCGGGATGCCCGAGGCGCTCTCGCTCGCCAACCAGCGCGTCGCGGGCGAGCGCGTGACGGTGCTCGAAGCGGCGCGCGAGCTTCAGGTGACGGTCGTCGCCAGCGCCTCGCTCTTTCAGGGGCGCGTCGCGCGCGGGCTCCCCGAGGAGGTGCGCGAGCCGCTCGGCTCGCTCGCGACGGACGCGCAGACGGCCATCCAGTTCGTCCGCTCCACGCCGGGCATCACGACCGCGCTCGTCGGCATGGGCCGCCCCGCGCACGTCGAAGAGAACCTCCAACTCGCGCGCGTCGCCCCCGCCTCCCCCGAAGACTACCGCCGCCTCTTCGCCGAGGCCGACGAATGAGGCCGGCCCCGCGGCGGTGGTTGATGTGGGCAAGTTCGAGCGCGGATAAAGTCTCTCGGGGGAGCGGACTCGAATGGATTGGCACACGCATCTTCGGACGCGCGGGTACGCGCACTTCCCGCGCCTCGTCCCGCAGCGTCTCGTCGGCGACGCGCTCGACGCCATCGCGCGCGACCTGCGTGAGAACTACGACCCCGCGCGCCAGCTCGAATACGACAACCGGTCGTCGTGCCCCGACCTGCGCGGCACGCCGCCCGTCATGAACCTGCTCGAAGCCTCGCCCGCGCGCGACGTGCTCGACGAGGCGCTCGGCGTCTCTAACGTCGAGTGGGACAAGGGTCAGATCGCGCTTCGGCGCGCGCACAACTGGCACGAGCCCGCGCCGCCCGTCGCGCACCTCGACGGCTTCGCCAGCGACTACAACGGCGTCGAAGAGGGGGCGATTTCCAGCCTGACGGCGCTCGTCGGGGTCTTCCTGACGCCCGTCCGGCGCGAGTTCGCGGGCAACTACACGGTCTGGCCCGGCTCGCACGAAATTTACGAGCGTTACTTCCGCGGGCGCGGCGAGCGCGCGATGCGCGAGCCGATGCCGGTGCTCGAAATCGGCGAGCCCACGCAGCTTCTCTGCGAGCCGGGCGACGCCGTCTTAGTCCACTACCAGCTCGCGCACACGGCGGCCGTCAACACCTCCGACGACGACCGCGTCGCCGTCTACTTCCGCATCTGGCTGCGCGGACTTGAGGAGCGGCGCTGGCACCATCTGACGAACATCTGGGACGGGTGGCGAATCTGACGCGAAGGGCCCTCCGACAAGTCTCGATGACCAACAAGCAAAAGTACGCGCCGTGGCTGGTCGCGGCGGCGGCGCTCGTCGTCTACCTCTGCTTCCCGACGAGGAATTACTACTGGGACGGAATCGCGTTCGCGCTCGACATCGAGCGCGTCGGCCGTCTGAGCGCGGAGCTTCTGCACCAGAACCACCTGCTCTACAACGTCGTCGGCTATCTGCTCTACGCGCTCGCGCGGCGCGCGGGTTTCGACGTGCGCGCCATCGAGGTCTTGCAAATCCTCAACGGCGTGTTGAGCGCGGCGTGCGCGTTCGTCCTCTTTCACATTTTGAGGAGGTCGCTCCGGTCTACTTACTTGAGCGCCTGCCTCTCTCTGCTCTTCGCCTTCTCCGCGACGTGGTGGAAGTTTTCGACCGACGCCGACAGCTACGTCCCGGCGACGCTGCTGATGCTCGCGGCCTTCCACCTTCTGCTGCCCGGCCGCGAGCCGCGCCCGCTCGCCGTCGCGCTGCTGCACGCGGGCGCGATGCTTTTGCACCAGCTCGCCGTCTTCTTCTGGCCGGCGGCCGTCGCCGGCCTCTTGCTCCAAGCCTCCGGGCGCGACGCGAGACGGAGGCTCCGCCCCGCGATCATTTACACCGCCGCCGCGTCTCTGCTCACGCTCGCCGTCTACTACCTCTGCTTCCGCCTCCGCACCGAGAGCCTCGACCCGCGCGCGTTCGTCGGCTGGATGGCCTCCTACTCGTCGGGGTCGGGCGGCTTCGTCTTCGACTTCGTGAGCAACCTGAAGTACACGCTGCGCGGCCACGTGCGCCTGCTGTGGGGCGGGCGGTTCAACCTCTTGCGCGACTACGTGAACGCGCCGACGGTCGCGCTCCTCGCGTTGCTCATCATCTCGGCCGCCGCGCTGTTAGTTCAGGCCGCGCGCCACTTCCGCGACACGCGGCTCTTGTCGACGCCGTCGATAAAGAATGACGCGACGCTGCGGGCGGTCGCCACGCTGGCTCTCGTCTGGATGACGCCCTACCTCATCTTCTGTTTCTTCTTCTACCCGCAGGACACTTTTCACAGGCTCGTCTACCTGCCCGCGCCCGTCATCCTCGTCGGCGTCGCGCTCGCGAGCGTCGAGCCGGGGCGCGCGCGGCGCTACAGGCTCGCGCTCTTCACGGCGGTGCTCGCGCTCTCCAACTTCCTCTTCGTCGTCTACCCCTACTCGCACGTCCGCCCGAACACGCCGCTCGCGATGGCCTACGAGATGCGCGCCCGCTGGTCGCCGCGGACGGTCGTCTTCTACGACTTCTTCAACTCGGACGACGCCATCCTGCGCTACTTCAACCCGCCCGTCCGCTGGCAGAAGCCCGGCGCGTGGGAGGCGGGCGCGCTTGACGAGGAGTTGCGGAAGGTCTATCAAAGCGGCGGCGAGGCGTGGGTCGAGTCGTCCGCCGTGGGCCGCCTCACGCGCGAGCCGGGCGGGGCGGAGTGGCTCGCGGCCCGCGCGCGCGAGACGCGCGAGCTGACCGACCCGGCCTACACGCTCAAGCTCGTCAGGGTCGCGCCGCCCGAGTGAGGACGAAACGGAGGGGACGATGGCCGAGAGGGAGTTAAAGACGTTCGCGGAGTTCTGGCCCTTCTACGTCGCGGAGCACAGCCGGCGGGGCACGCGCCTGCTGCACGCGGCCGGGACTCTGACGAGCACGGCGATCTTCGTCGCGCTGCTGGCGACGGGCCGCTGGCGTTGGCTGCCTCTGGCCTTCATCGTCGGCTACGCGGCCGCTTGGGTCAGCCACTTCTTCGTCGAGCACAACCGGCCCGCGACCTTCAAGCACCCGCTCTGGTCTTTCGCCGCCGACTACAAGATGGTCGCGCTGATGTTGGCGGGTCGGATGGACGCCGAGGTCGAGCGCGCCGTCAGGCAGCGCGGCGGCGCGTGAGGTCGGCGCGCCACCCGTCCACGAAGTGATACTCGTCCGAACTCATCCTCACTCGACTACGCCCGCGCCCGTCTCGGCGGGTTTCGCCGCGTCGCCGCCCGCCCCGCCGTCGCCCTCCGCCTCTCCGTCCGCGCCGCGCCGCGTCTGCTGATACAGGTAAGAGACGGCGAGCAGGATGACGCCCAAGACGATGAAGGAGATGATGCGGTAGATGCGGTCGAGCGACGAGAGGTCGTAGAAGAAGACCTTGAGCGTCGTCAGGCCGAGCAGCGCGAGCCCCAACACGCGTTGCAGCTTCGCGCGGCGCACGTATCCGTAGAGCAGGAGCGCCCCGCCGTAGACGGCCCACACGACCGAGAGCGCGAGGCCGCGCGCGAGTTGGAGGTCGCGCACCTGCTCGGGCGCGAGGCCCTGCGCGCCGAGTTGCGCGGCGAAGTAGCCGCCCGCCTCCGCGCTCAGGCCGACGACGGCCAAGAAGTGGGCGGCCGCCGTCAGGACGGGCACGGCTTTTAGCTCCTCCTCGTCGGCGTCAGACGCGCGCGCGTGGGAGCGGACGACGAACCAGAGCGCGGCGACGAGGAGCGCGAAGGCGGCGAACGTCTGGTTGAAGACGAGCGCGTGCCACGGCGCGTCGTAATAGCTCGCGTCCCAGACGAGCAGCTTGACGGCGACGACGGTCAGCAGCGCGAGCGCGCCGTAGCGGAACGCGCTCAGGCGTCGGCGCGCGCCGTAAAAGTGTGCGCCCGCGGCGTAGAGCGTCCAGACGACCGTCAGCGCGAGCGTCTTGTTGTTGCCGCGGGGCGTGCGCAGGCCCGCCGACGGCGCGCCGCGGTCGAAGAGGCCGAGCGCCTCGGCGCTCAGGCCGACGAGCGCGAGCACGTTCGCCGCGACGAGGAGCGCCGCCCGCGCCGCCTCGCGCTCGCGGTCGCCGACGCTCGCGGCGCGCGCGTAGAGGCGCGCCGAGAAGGCGAGCGCGGCGACGAGGAGCGCGAAGGCGAGGAAGGTCTGGTTGAAGACCGGCGGGTGGTACGCCTCGTCGTAGTAGAAGAGGTCTACGGCGACGACCTTCAGCGTCGTCGCCAAGAACAGCAACGCCGCGGCGAGCCGCAGAAGTATCATCCGCCGCGCGACGCCGAGCGCCATCAAGGCCGCGCCGTACACCGACCACAGCGCCGTCAGACTCATCTGCCGCGCGTTCTCAAGCCAAGCCGCGCGCGGGGCGTCTTCCGGCGCGAGCTGCGCGAGGCGCGAGCTGAAGTAGTCGTTCGTGTCGAAGGTCAAAAGCGTGAAGGCGACGAGCGCGCCCGCGAGCACGTAGAAGGTGCCGAGCGCGTTGGCCTCCTCCTCGTCGACGGCCTCGCGCGGCGCGCGCGCGTAGAGCCACGCGGCCGCGGCGAGCGCGGCGACGAGCGCGGCGCACGACAGCGCGCGGCGGTTGAGGAGCGGCCAGAACGTCTCGCCCGGCGCACGCAGCCCCGCGCCGACGTCCCAC
>DASQDT010000054.1:0-3730 GCA_035634035.1 Pyrinomonadaceae bacterium
GAGGTGCACGCCGAGATGGGCACGATTCCGCGCGAGGCCGTCGAGGAGATAAAGGCGCGCGCCGCCTTCACCGTCGAGCGCATACGCGAGATTGAGAAGACGACCGACCACGACGTCATCGCCTTCACCACGGCGCTGGCCGAGTCCATCGGCGAGCCCGCGCGCTTCGTGCACTACGGGCTCACCTCCTCCGACGTCGTCGACACCGCCAACGCGCTGCTGCTGCGCGACGCCTGCGACCTGCTGCTGTCGAAGGCCGACGCGCTCCTCGAAGTCCTGAAGCGCCGCGCCTTCGAGTTCAAAGACACGCCGCAGGTCGGGCGCACGCACGGCGTCCACGCCGAGCCGACCTCGTTCGGCCTCGCCTTCGCGCTCTGGTACGACGAGACGCGGCGCAACCGCGTGAGGCTCGAAAGGGCCAGGGAGGCCGTCGCCGTCGGCAAGATAAGCGGCGCGGTCGGCGCGTTCGCGCACCTCGACCCGGCCGTCGAAGAGAGAGTCTGCGCGCGCCTCGGCCTGCGCGCCGCGCCCGTCTCGACGCAGGTCATACAGCGCGACATCTACGCCGAGTACCTGACGACTCTGGCCGTCGTCGCCTCGTCGCTCGACAAGTTCGCTTTGCAGGTGCGCCACTGGCAGCGGACGGAGGTGCGCGAGGCCGAGGAGCGTTTCCGTGCCGGGCAGAAGGGCTCGTCCGCGATGCCGCACAAGCGAAACCCGATACTCTCGGAGCGCATCTGCGGCATGGCGCGGCTGGTGCGCGGCTACGCGGTCGCGGGCCTAGAGTCGGTCGCGCTCTGGCACGAGCGCGACATCTCGCACTCGTCGGCCGAGCGCGTCGCGCTCCCCGACGCCTCGATTGCGCTCGACTATATGCTGGCCAAGACGGCCTCGCTCCTCGACGGCCTCGTCGTCCACGCCGAGCGCATGACGGAGAATCTGAACGCGACGCGCGGGCTCGTCTTTAGCGGACAACTCCTGCTCGCGCTCGCGCGTTCGGGCGCGTCGCGCGAGGCCGCCTACGAGTGGGTGCAGCGCAACGCCATGCGCGCGTGGGACGGGGGCGCGGACTTCCGCGCGCTCGTCCTCGAAGACCCTGACATCGCCGCGAAACTTTCGCGCGAGGAGGTCGAGCGCGTCTTCTCGCTCGACACCTACATGCGCAACGTCGATGCGGTCTTCGCGCGCGTCTTTTCAAGTCCGGAGGGCAAGTGAAAGCAAAAGTCTACGTCACTCTGAAGGCGGGCGTGCTCGACCCGCAGGGGAAGGCGATTCACCACTCGGTCGAGCTGCTCGGGTTCGACGGCGTGCGCGACGTGCGTCAGGGCAAGTACTTCGAGGTCGCGCTCGACGACGCGCTCGGCGAGGCCGAGGCGCGCGCCCGCGCCGAACAGCTCGCCCGCGACGTCTTGTCAAACCCCGTCATCGTAGACTTCCGCGTGGAGATTGAAGGATGAAATTCGGCGTCATCGTCTTTCCCGGCTCGAACTGCGACCACGACGCTTACCACGTCATCTCGAAGCACGTCGGCCAGCCGGTCGATTTCATCTGGCACCGCGACACGGACTTGTCCGGCTACGACGCCGTCATCATCCCGGGCGGCTTCTCCTACGGCGACTACCTGCGCGCCGGGGCGCTCGCGCGCTTCTCGCCCGTCATGCGCTCGGTCAAAGAGTTCGCCGCCGAGGGCCGGCTCGTGCTCGGCATCTGCAACGGCTTCCAAATCCTGTGCGAGGCGGGGCTGCTGCCCGGCGCGCTCATACGCAACCGCGACCTCCACTTCGTCTGCGAGCACGTCCACGTCCGGCTCGAAACGACCGAGACGCCCTTCACGCACGAGCTGCCGGCCGGGTCGGTCTTGCGCATCCCGATCGCGCACGCCGAGGGCAACTACGTCTGCGACGAGGAGACTCTGGAAGAGCTGCGCCGCGAAGACCGCGTCGTCTTCCGCTACTGCGACGCCGGGGGCGACGTGACGGAAGGCGCGAACCCGAACGGCTCGCGCGACCATATAGCCGGCATCTGCTCGCGCGAGCGAAACGTCTTGGGGCTGATGCCGCACCCCGAGCGCGCGTGCGAGGAGCTTCTGGGGTCGTCGGACGGTCAGGGCATCTTCCGCTCGCTCGCCTCGACGCTGGCCGCGCGCGCCTGACACCTGTTTGCCGCCGGCCGAAAAACGCGTTGACATTTCCGCCCGCCGGGAATACCTTACGCGGCGCGCACATCCGTTAAACGCCGGCGCGGCGCGCCCGGTAAGGCCCGCGCCGACACCCACGTCCACAAAACCCCAGTGAGGGGCGCCCGACCGACGCGCCGGCACCCGCCGCGCGCCGGGCGCGCCCCGCGAAAGCCGACCCGAACTCCCTTTCTCTCCTAAGGAGGCGAAAAGCTTATGGAATACCTGTTCTGGGCGTTAGCAGGTTGGTGCGGCACGCCGTGGCGCAGATGGCCGCCGCCGCCGCCGCCCGACCCGTGGTGGTGGATCGTCAAGATCGTCGCAATCGTCGGCGGCATCGTCGGCGGCATTCTCGCCGAACGCTTCATCGGCGAGGCCGAGCGCGGGCCGATGCGCTTCGTCGCGACGGTCATCGGCGCGGCCATCATCGGGCGCGTCGCGGCCGAGGTCGTCAGCGAGTTCGGCGGCAACCGCGGCTCCGGCCCCATCGGCGGCGCTAACGTCGACGTGGGCCGCTAGCCGCCCGGAAGGCGCGGACACGAAAAGACGCGGGCCGTCCTTGAGACGCGCGCCGCGAAAAAGAAAAGAGAGGAGAAGTCGCGGACGAGTCGTCCGCCTTCTCCTCTCTTTCTATCTTCGGGTAGCGCGCCGCCGGCTTTTAAATCACGGGCGGCGCTCGGCGGCGTCGCCTACTGAATCTTGAGCGAGTCGAGGAACTTCTTGCCGTCGTCGGTGATGGACTTGCCCTGCGGCGAGATGTAGATGGCCTGATAGAGTCGCGGCTTGGCCCAGAAGATGCGCGCCGTAAACGACGCCTTCTTGTCGGGCACTTCGCCGACGATCTCGCGCCCCTGATAATTGCCGATGGTCATGTCGCGCTCGCTCGTGAGCTTGCCGTTGACGTTACGGAGCGCGCCGTCGCGCCCGGAGTCGAGGAGCGCCTTCGGGTTGGCGAGCCCGGGGCTGTTGGCGATCTGCGCGGGGAACTCGTTGTAGGCGACCATGAAGGCCTCGCTGCTCCGCTCCAAGCCGAGGATGTTGACCGTCACGGGGCCGGCCGGGCTCTGGACGGTCTGCGTCTGCTTCTGCGGCTTGCCCGGCATCTCGACCGACATCCCGCCCTCGCTGACCGTCTCCCACTTCGCCCCTGTCAGGCCGCCGCAGGCGAGCGCGAACACGACGAACACGGCGAGGGCCGGGAGCGAACTTCTCTTTCTCATCATTCGGGGGTTCTCTCTTTAAGTCAGAAAATTTTAGTCGTAGAGCGGGCGGGAGTTTGACACAAACCGGCTCAAGATGAAAGTCAAATCCACGCGCGACCGCGCCCCCGCGCCCGCTTTCGGCTATAATCAAAGCGGCGAACCGCCCCCGCCCGCACGGCATCCGATAGACGCGAAAATCTCCCTCTCCCGGCAGGTTGAAACTTCGCCCGTAGCATGAAAGACTTTTCCTTTATGACGAGCAACATCAAACGAGCCGCGCTTTTGACAGTGATTCTGACGGCGACCGTCAGCGTCTCGGCGCAGTCGGGCGCGACCCGCCCGCGCCGCGTCA
>DASQDT010000055.1:0-25532 GCA_035634035.1 Pyrinomonadaceae bacterium
CGCCCGCGGAGTAGAGGAACGTGTCCGGGCTCGCGTGCATGGCGAGCAGCGACTCGGCGACGTGCCCGGCGAGCGAGTTCTGCGAGAAGTCTTCCGTCTTGAGCCGCTCGACGACCTTCTTCGAGAGCGCGGCGGCGGCCGCCTCGTCGCGCGCGTGGATGTTGCGGATGGCGGGGATGAGCTCGTGCGTGATGCCCTTCGACAGACTCTCCTCGGCCATGCGCGCGGCGCGCGCCGGGTCGGCCGCCGCGACCTGCGCCGCGAGTCTCTGTTCGAGCACAAGGTCGGCGTCGAAGGCGCGCGCCCCTTCGCCCTCCGCCCTGACCTGCGGCAGGCGCGAGCCGCGCAGGAGGTCGAGCGCGAGCTGCGGGTCGCGGCGCGCGACGCGCTGTAACACCTCCTGACGCATGACGTGGGCCGACCAGCGAGCGGCGCGCCTCCGCGCCTCGCTGCCCTCGGGGCGCGAGGCCGACGCGACAATCTGCTCAAGCGTCTCGGCGAACAGGGCGCGCGCACGCTTCTCGTCGCGCGGCCAGAGCAGTTCGGCCGACGACGAGAGTATGCGGACGCGGTTCTCCAAGACGCGCAGGGAGCGCGCGTCGCCGATGGTGTCGTCGAGCAGCGCCGCCGCCTTACGCTCAAGGGCCGCGCGCCGCTCCTCCTCTTTACGTCGGGCGTCCGCCGTCTCGGCGGGTTTCGGGGCCGCCGCCTCGTCCTGCGCGCGCGCCGTCGCGGCGTCGTCGAGTGGAAGGAGGAAGAGGGCGAGCGTGAGGGCGAGCGTCAAACTCTTTCGGGCCATAAGTGCCTCCCGAGTCGTTTTTTAGTTCCGTGGTGAGCGGTTTGACAGCCGCGGGGTCGTGCGGTAACTTAACGCAACGCCGTCTTTAAGACAACGCCGAAGTCCCGTTCGTCTAGTGGCCTAGGACACCGCCCTTTCACGGCGGCGACACGGGTTCGACTCCCGTACGGGACGCCAACCACATCCGGGCCGCCCCCTTAAGATAAAACGGGGGGCGGCTTTTGTTAACCCCGCCGCCCCCGCCGAAGCCCCCCTTGTCGCGCGCCCCGAGCCCGACGCTTTAACGCGCCGGTTCTCAAACGCGTTCCATAAATCACCCGCGGCCGTCCGCCGGTTCCGGGTTAATACTCGACCGTGTAGGTGCACGAGCACTGGTAGCCGATCTTGGTCGAGATGACGGCGTTGGCGCACCGGCCGCCGGTCGCCGCGGCCAGAGCTTCGCAATCCTCCCGGCAGCTCGATTGGAAGGTGTCCTCGCAGAACTGCTGGACGGGGTCGGTCTCCTGCCGGCACTGCGACAGCGTCGGGTTCAACATACACGGGCTGTTCGTGCCCATCGTGTTCGGGCACTCCCACTTGCAGCAGAAGTCCGTGCTGACGAATTCGGAGCAGGGGCCGCCCGCGTAGCCGTTGTCCCAGTAGCCCTCCGGGTTCGCGTCGCAGAACCGGCTGGCGGAGCGGCAGGACGTGTAGCAGGCGTTGCTACACAACTGTGCCGACGCGCTCGCCGTCGTCTGCGAAAACTGGTACGCGCCCGCGCCGACGACCAGAGCCATCAGCGACAGAGCCGCGAGTCTCATCACGTAATTGCGCATCGCTCGAAGCCTCCCTTTCTAGGAAATCTGTTTGACCACCTCGTTCTTCGCCGCCTCGTCGAGCGCGCCCGCCCAGACGCGCTCGACGCGGCCGCCGCGTCCGACGAGGATCGTCTGCGGCGTCGCGTAGGCCTTGTAGGTCAACTGCACGGACGGGTCTTCCGGGAAGTTGACGACCTCGAAGTTGAGGCCGTTCTCGCGTTTGTACTTCTCGATCTCGCCCGCGCCGTCGAGCGAGATGCCGACGACGCGGACGCCCTTCTCTCCGGCCTGCGCCGCGATCTCCTTCCACGCGGGCAGGGTCTTGGTGCACCACTGGCACTTGGTCGAGGTGATAAGAACCAGATGGCGGGCCGCGTCGTCGTAGGCGACGCGCGTCCGCCGGCCCTCGCCGGCGTCGGCGTCGAAGGCGGCGACTTGGTCGCCGGGCTTCAGGCGGTCGGGCTCGGCCGGCGCGCCCGCCGAGGCGATGACGCGCTTGAGCTCACGGTTCTGGTGTGCGAGGAAAACGATCTGGATGGTGGCGAGTCCCGCGAAGATGGCCAGCGCGGCGACCCAGAAGCGGAGCGGAGTCTTGTCAGGTGTGTTCATGCGTTTGTCCCGAGTGTGCGTGCGCGGCGTCCCCCGCGGGCGGGGGCGCGGTCGGATGAAAAGGTTTCGGGCGGAGCGGGATGGGGGAGAAGCCGCCCGGTCTCAGGCGCTCAAGCTCTCGACGGGTCTTGTGCTGATGGACGGCGGCGACGATACAGGAGGCCGGCGGCGGGAGTCCTAAAAAAAGGTAAAAGAATTCCGAAATCGAAATTCGGCGGGCGCGCGCAAGCGTCGGACGGTCAAGAGGCGAGGCCGACGCGGCGCAGAACCTCTCGGAAGCGCGGGTCGGGGCGGAGCGCGTCGAGCTTCGGGTCGACGCCGAACTGCGTGAGGATTTCGTTGCGGTCGTCGAGCAGCCGTTCGACCGCGGCGACGGCCGCGTCGCGCTCGCCGAGCGCCGCGCGGACGACCGCCACCGGGTAGGTCGAGACGTAGCTGCGGCGCGCGCGCCGCGTCAGCTCCTCGATGACCGCCTCGGCCTCGCCCCTCCGCCCCGCGAGCGCGTGCGTGCGGCCGAGCCAGCCGAGTATCTCCGAGTTGTCTTCGACCGCGAGCGCCCTTTCAAGCTCCGCCGTCGCCGACGCGTAGTCGCCGAGCTGGCTCAAGGACTCGCCCAGACAACCGTGGGCCGGGAAGTAGTTCGGGTCGAGTTCGAGCGTCTTGCGGCACTGGCCGATGGCCTCCTCGTAGCGGCGCGCGTAGTAGAGGACGGAGGCCAGATACATATTGACGAAGAGCGAGAGCGGGTCGAGTTCGAGCGCGACGCGCAGCTCCGCGACCGCCTCGTCGAAGCGTCCGAGCAGCGCCAGATGCCAGCCGCGGCGCGTGTGCGCCAGCGGCGAGCCGAAGTTGAGCTCGACGGCGCGCTCGAACTCGCGCGCCGCGCCCGCCCAGTCCCAGTCGTAGACCATCTTGATGAAGCCGAGCGAGGTGCGCGCCTCGGCCAGCGTCGCGTCGAGCTCGACGGCCCTGAGCGCCGCCGCCTTCGCCTTCGGCATCGCCTCGACCGGCGCGAGGTAGGTGTTGGCGAGGCGGTAGTAGGAGTCGGCCAGCCCCGCGTAGGCGAGCGCGTAGGCGGGGTCGATCTCGACGGCCTCGCTGAAGTAGCGCACGCAGCGCTGGCCGCCCTCGCGGTCGAAGCGGTTCAGGAAGTAGCGGCCCTTGACGTAGAGGCGGTAAGCCTCGTTGCTCTCCGTGTGGCGCTTGCCGAGGCGCTCGCGGTCTTCGCTCGTCAGACGCAGGCGCAGCTTCTCCGAGATGGCGCGCGCGATCTCCTCTTGGACGGCGAGGAGGTCTTGGAGTCGGCGGTCGTACTGCTCGCCCCAGATTTGCGAGCCGTCGGCCACGTCGACCAGCTCGGCCCTCACGATGAGGCTCTCGCCGAGCTGGAGCACGCGGCCTGTGAGCACGGCGCGCACGCCCATCTCGCGCGCGGCCGTCAGCGAGTCAACCCCGCGCCCCTTGTAGCGGAAGACGGTGGCGCGCGCCATCACGCGCAGGCGCGGCAGCTGCGACAGGGAGTTGATGATGCTCTCGGTGATGCCGTCGGAGAGGTATTCGAGGCTCGGGTCGGCCGACTGGTTCTCAAGCGGCATGACGGCCAGCGAGCTCGCCTCGCGCGAGAGCTCGCGCACGCCCGCGACGAAGACGTAGCCGCGCTTCGGGACGGTGCGGATGTACTCGCCCCGTCCGTGGCCCTCGCCCAGAGCCTTGCGCAGGGCCGAGACGCTGACCGTGATGTTGCTCTCCTCGACGAAGCTGTCGGGCCAAATCTCGCGCATCAATTCTTCTTTGGTGATGACGCGCCCGCTGTTGCGTATGAAGAGGAGGAGGATGTCGAAGAGTTTGGTGGTGAGCGGCACGGCGCGGCCCTCGCGCGTGAGGCTGCGCCGCGACACGTCCAGACTGTAGCCCCCGAACTCGTATGAGGATGTTGCGTCTCTCTGCATCTGGCCTGTGGTGAGCGCGCCGGCCCGGCCATTTTGCCACGCGCGGCCGGGGCTCCGAAAGTCGCGCCCGCGCGCGGCGGCGCGAGCGCCCGTTACCCCTGTAAAATCAACGCGAAAGCCAACTGAGCGCCCGCGCCCGTCATCTATCAGAAGTCGCGCCAAACTTGCGCCGGCCGGCCCCGTGTGACAAGCTGTTGGCACTAAAATGCACGCCTCGCGACGGGTTTGATGGAAGAGGTTTTCGCCATGATTTTAAGACGCACTCTTATCACGCTCGCGGCCGCCGTCGTCGCGCTCATGTCCGCCGCCGCGCCGGCGCGGGCGCAGGCCGGCGGCGACGTGGTCATCGTCCTCCCGTTCGAGAACACGTCGAACCTCAAGGACTACAACTGGGTCGGCGAGAGTTTCGCCGACTCGCTCTCGGAGCTCTTGAACGTCCCCGGCCTCGTCGTCGTCACGGGCGACGAGCGCGAGATGGTCTACCAGACGCTGCACCTGCCGCCGACCATCCTCCCGTCGCGCGCGACGGCCATCAAGCTCGGGCAGGAGGCGCGCGCCACGCTCGTCGTCTTGGGCACCTACGAGGTGACGCCGGGCGACGAGAACACGGTCGCCACCATCCGCGGCTCGGCCCGCGTCATCCGCGTCAACGAGGGGAGGCTGACGGGCATCAAGCTCGCCGACGGGCGCTGGGCGACGCACGAGTACTTCTTCGGCGACGCGCTCGTCAACCTCCAGAACATGCAGGGCAAGCTCGCCTATCAGGTGCTCTACGAGCGCGACAAGGCGCTGCCCGTCTCGCAGAACGAGATTCTCCAGAAGGCGACGAAGGTGCCGCCGCAGGCCTTTCAGGCGTTCGTCAAGGGCAAGATGACGAACAACCCTGAGATGAAGTCGAACTACTTGCAGAACGCGATGCGCGAGTACGCGCGCGCCAACGCCGGGGCCGTCTACACGCAGGCCGCCTTCGAGTTGGGCTCGCTCTACTACGAGCGCAGGGAGTGGCAGAAGGCCGCCGAGCACTTCTCGATGCTCCAGAAGCGCGACCCGCACTACGCCGAGGCCGCCTTCTACGCCGGCCTCAGCTACCACCGCATGAACGACACCGTCCGCGCGCTCGGCGCTCTGCTCCCGCTCTCGTCCGACGTGCCGCTGACGAGCATCTACAACAACGCGGGGTCGATTTCGGCGCAGGCCGCGCGCTCCGAGAAGGGCGGCGACGACCGCGACCGCCTGCTCAAACAGGCCACGACCTTCCTGAGCCGCGCCGTCGAGTCGAACCCCGACGACCACCACGTCCGCTTCAACTACGCCTACGCGCTCTTCGTCGCGGGCCGCCACGCCGAGTCCGCCGACCAGCTCCGCGAGGTCATCAAGAAGAACCCGCGCGACGGCGAGGCGCTCTTCCTCTTCTCGAAGGCGCTCGAACGCACGAATCAGGCGGAGGCCGCCGCGGTCAACGACAACGAGGCGCGCAAGCACTTCGCCAACTACGCGCGGGCGCAGGTCGAGTGGCAGAAGTCGCAGACCATCTCGACCGTCGACCCGCGCCTGCGGACGGAGTTCAACCGCGCCGACTACATCGCCGAGCTCGGCGTGCGCAAGAGGCTGGAGCTCGAAATGGCTAAGGGCGCGAACACGCAAGACCTTCTGGCGAAGGCGCGCGACCTCTACGCCGCGGGCCGCGACGACGAGGCGCTGCCCGAGTTGCGCCGCGTCGTGATGATCGAGCCGATGAACGCCGAGGCTTATCTGCTGACGGGCCGCATCTATATGCGCCGCGGCGAATTGGACGCGGCCATCAACCAGCTCAAGACCTCTATCTTCTGGGACTCGAAGTTGATTGACGCGCACATCCTTCTCGGGCGCATCTTCTTAGAGCGCGGCGACCGCACGATGGCGATGACCTACGCGCGCAGCGCCATGCAGATCGACCCGAACAATCAGGAGGCCATCGCGCTCCAGCGTCAGGTCGAGTTGGGCTCGCGTTGAGCGTCGCGGTAGCCTTCGCGCTCTGCGCGGTGACGGCCGCGCTGGCGGTCGTCGCGGGGGTCGCGCTGCTGTCTTGGCGCAAGAGGCGGCTCGCGCGCGGGCCGCTCGCGCTCGTCGGGCGCGCGGCCTCGGTCGCGCAGTCTCTCGCCCCCGAGGGGAGCGTGATGGTCGGCGGCGAGTTGTGGCGCGCGCGGACGGAGTCGGGCCGGCACGTCGGGCGCGGCGAGGCGAACGTCCTCGTCACGGGCGCGCGCGGGCATCTCTTAGTCGTCGCCGAGCGCGGCGACAAAGATGTGGGTTGACGGGAGGCGCGCCGAAGCGCCGTCGGCTGTGGCACGCGGAGTGCTTAAGTGAACAGTGGCAAGCACGGAAGAAGTTGAACCGTGACCCCGCCGCCATCACTTCTCTGAGCGTGGCCTGCCGCTACGCCAGCCGCCCGCCGAGCGACCCTATCTACGAACCTTCCCTACAGGAACCCGGTCACAAGCCGGGTTCTCCCGCTTTTGGGGCAAAACTTCCGAAAACGCCACTTTTCCCGCCCTTTTCACACGAAAACCTCCTGTCGCCCGTCGGCGACAAAGCGGCGCGGGGGCGACGCCCTTTGTCCCCGCGCGGCGACAAGTAATGTCGTCGGCATCGCCCCCTCGACAAATTTTGTCACCGCGACGGTGACGTTTTTCGTTGTCGGGGCGGAAAACGTTAGACGTTTTGCCGCAGCCGCGTGCCGCACCGGCGCGCCACATTTCGCGGTGACGAACCGCCCCGCCCTCTGTTAAACTCGCCCGCGTGCAGGAAGCGATTTCCCTCGATGCGCCCCCCGCACGAAGGCGTCGCCGGCTGAAGGCCCTCGGTGCATCCGTGAGGGCCTCCGCGCCGACGCTCGCCGACGCCATTCTGGCCGCCGCGTCCGTCCTCCTCCTCGTCCTCTCGTTTCCCGACTTCGACCTCTGGCCGCTCGCTTGGGTCGCGCTCGCGCCGCTCATGGTCGCGCTCGTGCGCCGACCCTTGCGCGCCGGCACGGCCTTCCTGTTGGGGTGGGGCGCGGGCTCGCTCTTCTTCTACGCGACCTGCTACTGGCTGACGCACGCGATGATTCACTTCGGCGGGTTGCCCGCGTGGCTCGCCTACGTGCTGCTCGCCCCCGGCGCCATCGGCGTCGGACTCTTCCCCGCCCTGTGGGCGACGGCGCTCTCGCGCGTCGCCGCGCGTCGGGGACTCGTCGCACTTCTCTTCGCGCCGCCCGCGTGGGCCGCGTGCGAGTGGCTGCGGCTCGGCGCGACGGGGCAACTTTGGAACGCCGTCGGCTACTCGCAGGCTTACGCGACGGCGCTCGTCGCGCCCGCGAGTTGGGGCGGCGTCTACTTGGTCGGCTTCCTCATCGTCTCGACGAACGCCGCGCTCGCCTACGTCGCGCTGCGGAGGACGGCGCGCGCCGCCGCCTTGATGACGACCGTGCTGGCGGCCGTCGCGCTCGTCATCTTTTTGAGCGCGGCGCCGAGGGCGGCCGGGGGCGAGAGGCCGAGCGCCTACGTCGTCGCCGTGCAGCCGAACGTCGCGGCCGGCGTCGCCCGCACGTCGGAAGAGACTGCGGCCCTCGTCAATCTGCATTTGAATCTGAGCGCGGACGCCCTGCGCAACGCGCCGGCCGGGGTGCCGCGCGTCGTCGTCTGGCCCGAGTCGCCGATGAACTTCGCCTACTCGCGCGACTCGAACTTCCGCGAAGTCGTCGAGCGTTTCGCGCGCGAGCAGCGGGCGTCCGTGCTCTTCAACTCGATGGAGCCCGCGCCGCTGACGGGCGTCTACAACTCGGCCGTGATGGTGGACGCCGACGGCCGGCTCGTCGGGCGCTATGATAAGATTCGCCTGCTGCCGTTCGGCGAGTACGTGCCGCTTCCGCGCTGGCTGCCGCTGACGTGGCTTCTGGGCGGCATCGTCGGCGACTTCACCCCCGGAGCCGAATACCCGCTGATGCCTCTGGGCGAGGCGCGCGCGGGCGTCTTCATCTGTTTCGAGTCGGCGTTCCCTTCCATCGCGCGCCACTTCGCGCGTGACGGGGCCGACGCGCTCGTCAACATCTCGAACGACGGCTATCTCGGCAAGACGCCCGTCATCCGACAGCACCTCGGCAACGTCGTCTTCCGCGCGGTCGAGACCGGAAGGCCCGTTCTGCGCGTGACGAACACGGGGATTAGCGCCTTCGTCACGCCGCGCGGCGAGGTTCTTGACGCGACCGACACTTACCAGACGGCCGCGCGCGCTTGGACGATCGGGCGCGCGCGCGACGGGAAGACCTTTTACACGAGGCACGGCGACGTGTTCGCCGCCGCGTGCGCCGCCGCCAGCCTCCTGTGCTTCGGCGCGACCTTCGCGAGATTTAAAAGTAGAACGGAGTGAAGAGAGAGGATGTTAGAGACTTCATCGATACAGGATTTGCGCGCGACCTACGAAGAGCTGCGCACGCGCACGGAGCAGCTCGGGAGGTTTCTTTGATGTCGCGGCGAAGCGCGAGGAGCTCGGCCGGATAGAGCGGCGCGCGACCGAGCCCGACTTCTGGAACGACCAAGAGGCCGCGCAGAAGATGATGGGCGAGCGGAGCCGTCTTGAGAAATCGATCAAGCGGCAGGAGGAGTTCGAGTCGGCTCTGTCCGACGCCCCCGTCCTCTTCGAGTTCGCGGAAGAGGACGAGGACAGCCTCAAAGAGCTGCGCGCGCTCGTCGAAAGACTCACGCACGAGGTCGGACAGGCCGAGGTCGAGATGCTCCTGTCCGGCGAGAACGACGCGCGGAACGCCATCTGCACGATTCATCCGGGCGCGGGCGGCACGGAGTCGCAGGACTGGGCCGAGATGCTACTCAAGATGTATCTGAAGTGGGCCGAGCGGCGCGGCTTCAAGACGGAGGTCATCGAGTACCAGCCGGGCGATGAGGCGGGCTTGAAGAGCGTCACGTTCCGCGTCGAGGGCGAGTACGCCTACGGCCTGCTCGCGGCCGAGGCCGGCGTCCACCGTCTCGTGCGCATCTCGCCGTTCGACCAAGCGGCGCGGCGTCACACGAGTTTCGCGTCGCTCTTCGTCTCGCCCGAAATCGACGAGGACATCGAGGTCGAGATCAACGACAAGGACTTGCGGGTCGACACCTACCGCTCGACCGGCGCGGGCGGCCAGCACATCAACACGACCGACTCGGCCGTGCGCATCACGCACCTGCCGACGGGCATCGTCGTCGCCTGCCAGAACCAAAGGTCGCAGCACCAGAACCGCGCCGTGGCGATGCAAGTCCTGCGCTCGCGGCTATACGAACTCGAACTCGAAAAGCGGCGGGCCGAGACGGACGCGCTCAAAGCCAACATGGCCGACAACTCTTTCGGCTCGCAGATACGCAACTACGTGCTCGCGCCTTATCGTTTGGTGAAGGACGCGCGCACCAAGCTCGAACGCGGCGACGTCGATTCAGTCCTCGCCGGAGACCTCGACGACTTCATACAGGCCTACCTCCTCTCGCGCCGCGCGGCGTAAGGCGGGGCAAGGCCCGGAGCGACCATGGCAACAGCACAGACCGAAGCACGTTTGAAGCCGGGCGCGCTGACGCGGCCGAACGCCGGCGCGCAGCCGCCGCGCAACACGCGGCGCAACGAGATCGTCGCCATCGCGCTCTTGGCGCTGAGCCTCCTCATCGCGCTCTGCCTCGTCTCCTACAACTCGTTCGACGACTCTTGGAACACGTCGGACACGGGCGAGGTCAGGAACTTGATCGGCGCGGTCGGCGCGAACCTCTCGGCCGCGCTCTTTCAGGGCTTCGGGTTCGCGGCCGCGCTCCTGCCGCTGCTGCTCGCGGCGGCCGCGTGGCGGCGCTTCCGCACGCGACGCCTGCACGCGCCGCTCTCGCGCGTCGTCGGCCTCGTCGCTTTGGTCTTCTCGGCCGCCGCGCTGCTCTCGCTCTTCGTCCCGCGCGAGAGTTACGGCGGGAGCTTCGAGGCCGGGGGCGTCGCCGGAGTCTTCATCGCCGAGCACCTGCGCGGCGCGCTCAACACCGTCGGCGCGAGCGTGATGCTCGCCGCCGTCGCGGCGACGGGCCTGCTGCTCGCCACCAACTTCTCTTTCGCGCGCGCCTACGACCGCGTCGTCGCGGCCCTGAACAACCCCTCGGGCGTCTACCGCACGACGCGCGAGCGCGTCGACGCTTGGCGCGAGGCCCGGCGGGAGCGCGCCGCCGCGCGCGTCGAAGCGAGAAGCCTCGCACGCGCGGAGCGCGAGCGCGAGACGCGCGAGGCGCTCAACGCCCTGCAGACTTCGGCCGGCGTCGCGTCTTCCGCGACGCCGACCATCACCGCCGCGACTAAGACGCGCGGCCAGCAAGCCTCTCAACAAGCGGACGCGCAGGTCGACCCGGCCGCCGCGATTCAACGCTCGGCCGAGGCCGCGTCCGACCCCGAGGCCGCGCGCGAGGCCGAGATTCGCGCCAAGCTCGCGCGCGCCGAGGCCGAGCTCGCGGCCATCGCCGCCGACCCCTTCGCCGCGCCCGTCGAACAGTCGCCGCTCCGCCGCAGACAGTCCGCCGCCGCCACGCCGGACGCCGCGACGCCCGCCGCGACAACCTCGCCCGACTCCGTGACGCCTCCGGCTTCGGCAGTCAGGCCCGCGCCGCCCGCGACCCAGAAGCGCACGGCCGCCGCCTCGCCCGCGAAGGAGACGCACGCGCCCGCCGACGACGACGCGGAGGTCGAGGAGATGATGCGCGAGGCCGAGGTCGTCCGCACGGAGGCGGCGGAGGAGACGCCTTCCGAGCGCAAGCGCGCCGCCGCCGAGGAGCGCGCGGCGCAACGGGCCGCCCCGCCCTCGCCCGCCTTCGACGACTACACACTCCCCGTCAACAGCTTCCTCAACGCGCCCACGCCGCGCCACGAGCAGGCCGACGAGGAGTTGTTGGAGATCGCCACGCGCGTCGCCGAGAAGTGCAAAGAGTTCAACGTCACCGGCCAGATCAAACACATCTGCCCCGGCCCCGTCGTCACGACCTACGAGTTCAAGCCCGACCCCGGCGTCAAGTACTCGCGCGTCACCGGCCTCGTCGACGACCTCTGCATCGCGCTCGAAGCCGAGTCCGTCCGCATCGACCGCCTGCCCGGCAAGCCGCACGTCGGCATCGAAGTCCCGAACCCGCAGCGCGAGACCATCATGCTGCGCGAGGTCATCGAGTCGCGACAGTTCCGCGAGTCGCCGTCGAAGCTGACCATCGCGCTCGGCAAGACCATCGACGGCATGAACTACGTCGCCGACCTCGCGCGTATGCCGCACCTGCTCATCGCGGGCGCGACCGGCACGGGCAAGTCCGTCTGTCTCAACTCGCTCGTCGTCTCGATTCTCTACAAGGCGCACCCCGACGAAGTGAAGTTCATCATGATCGACCCGAAGCGCCTTGAGCTGGGTCTCTACGCCGACATCCCGCACCTCGCCACGCAGATCATCACGGAGCCGAAGCGCGCGGCGAACGCTTTGAAGTGGGCCGTCGCCCAGATGGAGCAGCGCTACAAGCAGCTCGCGCAGTGGGGCGTGCGCAACATCGACGGCTACAACGCCGAGGTCGAGCGCCGCAACAACGTCCTCGACTTCGACGACGAGGGCAACCCGCACAAGCCCCTCGCCTACATCGTCATCATCATCGACGAGCTGGCCGACCTGATGATGACCTGCGGCTCGGACGTCGAAGAGGCCATCACGCGGCTCGCGCAGATGGCGCGCGCCGTCGGCATCCACCTCGTCTTGGCGACGCAGCGCCCGTCGGTCGACGTCATCACCGGACTGATCAAGGCGAACTTCCCCTCGCGCATCGCCTTCCGCGTCTCGTCGAAGGTCGACTCGCGCACCATCATCGACGCCAACGGCGCGGAGCAGCTTCTCGGCCGCGGCGACATGCTCTTCCTCCCGCCCGGCACGTCGCGCCTCGTGCGCGTCCACGGCGCGTACCTCGACGAGGCCGAGGTGGGCCGCGTCGTCGCGCACATCAAGGAGCAGGGCAAGCCCGTCTACGACGAGACGATCACGCAGTCCGAAGAAGAGGCTTCGGGGCTCGACGACACGGGCGGCGAGCGCGACGAGCTCTTCGAGCAGGCGCTCCGCATCTGCTGCGAGATGAAGCGCGCCTCGACCTCCGTCTTGCAAAGGCGACTGCGCATCGGCTACGGCCGCGCCGCGGCCATCCTCGACGCGATGGAGCGCGAGGGCTTCATCGGGCAGGCCGACGGCGCGCGCCCACGCCCCGTCCTCGGCAAAGCCTACGAGACCCTTTCGCACTGGGACGACCTCGGCGAGGAGACCGACGACGGCTTCTGAAGGGCGCAACACAGTTTCGGAAACTTTTCCACAGTTTCTGTGGAAAACCCTGTGGATAAATAGCCTTTCGGCGTTACAAGTTCCTGAAAAGTTTAGACTTCTAGCATTTTGCACACGTTCGTAGCACTCGCGCGCCGCGCGTCCCAAATTCTTTCCAATGAGCGGCTTAGTGCGAGACGACGGGGCCGCGCAAAGACCGCGTTCGCCGTCGCCTGCGCGCTCGCGTTCGTCAACACGTCCTGCGTCAAATTGCCACGCCGCGCGAGCGCGCAGGCGACGGCGGCGCAAAAGGAGATGCGCGACACTGTGGCGGGCGCGGCGCGTGTCAACCTGAACACGGCGACGCGCGCCGAACTCGAACGCCTGCCCGGCGTCGGCCCCGCCCTCGCCGCGCGCGTCGTCGAGCACCGCGAGCGCCACGGCCCTTTCCGACGCCCCGAACACCTCATCGTCGTCCGCGGCTTCGGCGAGCGGCGATTCCGACGCCTCCGCGCCCTCGTCGAAGTCTGAAGACCCGACGCCCCGACACAAACGATGCGCGGCCACGAAGAACTCGCCACGCTCAGGCGCGCGGCCCGAGAGATTTTCGACGAGGCGCTCGCCGACGCCGACCCGGCGCGCGCCACTCGCGACGCCGTCAGACTCGAAGGCTCGCGCCTCCTCGTCGCGGGCGACGCCTTCGAGTTGAATGACTCGCGCGTCTACTCGGTCGCCTTCGGCAAGGCCGCGCGCGCGATGGCCTCGGCGCTCGACTCCGCGCTCGGCGCCCGACTCGCGGCCGGCGTCCTCTCCGCCCCCGCGTCCGAACACCGTCTCGCGCGCTGGCAGACTTTCGCGGGCGGCCATCCCGTGCCGAACGAGGAGAGCTTGCGCGCGGCGCGCGCCGCCTTCGAGTTGCTCGCGCGGGCCGACGCCGAGGGCGCGCCCGTCATCTTCCTCGTCTCGGGCGGCGGCTCGGCGATGCTCGAAGCGCCGGGCGACGCGCGGCTGACGCTCGAAGATTTGCGAGCGGCGAACCGCGCGCTCGTCGCGTGCGGCGCCCCGATAGCGGAGGTCAACGCGGTGCGGCGCGCGCTCTCGGCCGTCAAGGGCGGGCGTCTGGCCGCGCGCGCGCCGCGCTCCCCGCAGGCGTCGCTCGTCGTCTCCGACGTGAACGCGGGCGAGGAGGCCAACGTCGCCTCCGGCCCGACCTGCCCCGCGCCCGCCGACTCGCCCGACCCCGCCCAAGTCGTCGCCCGCCACGGACTCGACTCGCTACTTCCCGCGCGCGTCGTCGCCGTCATCAGAGACGCGCGCGCACGAGCGCCCGCACACGACGACGCACGAGCGCCGCGCGCGCACCACGTGCTTCTCGACAACGCGCGCGCCGTCGGGCGCGCGGCCCGCGCCGCCCGCGAGCGCGGCTTCGCGGTCGAAGTGGCGCGCGACCTCGTCGAGCAGGACGTTGCTGAAGGCTCGCGCTCGCTCGTCGCGCGTCTCATGGAATTTAGGGAACGTGTCGGCGCGCAGGCGGCGCGCGGAGTCTGTCTGGTTTCGGGCGGCGAGTTCGCGTGTCGGGTGCGCGGGGACGGAGTGGGCGGGCGCAACTGCGAGACGGCCTTGCGCTGCGCTTTGGAGATGGGGACGACGGATTTAAGGATGGTCGCGCTCGCGGCGGGGACGGACGGCGTCGACGGCAACAGCCCCGCGGCCGGCGCGCTCGCGGACTCGACGACTCTGACGCGCGCCCTCGAAAAGCGCCTCGACCCGCGGCGCTTCCTCGAAGCCAGCGACGGCTACACCTTCTTCGACGCGCTCGGCGACGCCGTCACGACCGGCCCGACGGGGACGAACGTCCGCGACCTCCGCATCGTGCTCGCGCGATGATGAGAGGGCGGCCGTCCTCCGTCACTTGTTTCTGCCGAAGTCGTCTTCCAGACGCGTGATGTCGTCCTCGCCGAGGTAGTCGCCGCGCTGGATTTCGATGAAGACGAGGGTCTCGCCGCCGGGGTTCTCGATGCGGTGCGCCGTGCCGACGGCAACGTCCACCGTCTCGCCCGTGGGGACGATGACCTCGCGCCCGTCGAGCGTGACCTTGCCCGTGCCGGCGACGACCATCCAGTGTTCGGCGCGGCGCGCGTGGCGCTGATAGCTCAGGCGCTTGCCGGGCAGCACCTCGATGCGCTTGACCTTGTAGTTGTCGCCCTCGTCGAGCACGGTGAACGTGCCCCACGGCCGCCGGTCGAAAAGCGGGTTCGTGTCGTCGCGCTGCCGCTCGCCTTCGCTCATCGCCTCATCCCTCCCCTTCACGTCTCGCGCCGCAAAGCGCCGTCCGAATATAAACGCTCGCCCGCCCCGTTTCAAAGCGCCGCCCGCTCACTCTCTGACGAAAGTCTCGACGCGCAGGTCGCGCCCGTCCGTGCTGATCGTGACCGCGCCGCGCTCGGCCGTCGAGAGTATTTGCGCGCCGGCTTCGCGCCAGCGCGCGACGACCTCAGCGTGCGGGTGCCCGTAGGGCGAGTGACGCGCCGCCGAGACGACGACGAGTTGTGCGCGCGTCGCCGCGACGAACTCGGCCGACGAGGACGTGCGGCTCCCGTGATGCGCCGCCTTGACCACGTCGCAGCGCAGCGTCGGCACGGACGCGACGAGCGCCGCCTCGGCCGCGCGCTCCACGTCGCCCGTCAGCAGAAAGCAGCGCGCGCCGAAAGTCAGGCGCAGGACGAGCGACTCGTCGTTGCGTCTCGCGCCGCGTCGCGGGGCGGACGCGCGCGGCGGCCAGAGCACGTCCAACGTCGCCCCGCCGAATCTCAAACGGTCGCCGCGCCCGACGAGATGAAAGGGGACGCCGCGCCTCCGCGCCTCGTCAGCCGCTTTCTCATACTCCGGCTCGCCGGCCGGCGCGCGCGGCGCGAGCATGGCGCGCACGCGGAAGTTTCTGAGAACGTCGGCGAGCCCCTGCGTGTGGTCGGCGTCGGCGTGCGTGGCCGCGACGTAATCGACCGACGCGAGGCCGCGCCACCACAGGTACTCGGAGACGACGGCCTCGCCGACCCCGCGCGCGTCGCGCTCGAACGGCTCGGCGTCCCCCGCGTCCGGCTCGCCCTCGTCGCCCACGAAACTCCGCAGGCCGCCGCCGTCGACCAGAAGCGTCGCGCCGTCGGGCGTCGTCACGAGCACCGCGTCGCCCTGCCCCACGTCGAGGAAGTCAACGCGAAGTCGCCCTCGCTCGTGCCGCGCGCTCAGGGGGTGCGCGACGACGGCGACGACGAGAGACGCGCTCATGAGCGCCGCGAGCTTGAGCGCGCGTCGCGGCGGCGGGCTGACCTCCGCGACGTTCGCGAGCGGCGACCAGCGCAGGAGCGCGACCGAGAGCGCGGCGAGCGGCACGAAGTAGAGCGCGTAGACGGACGAGGCCGCGCCCGCGTACTCGGCCGGTCGCACGCCCGCGACGTTCATCTGCTCGAAGGGCTCGACGCCGTCAACCATCAGCCGCGTCGCCCACTCGCAGAGCCTGATGAGCGCGCCCTCCAACGTCGTCAGCCCCGCGCACGACGCCGCGAAGGCCGCGAGCGAGGCGAACGAGAGCACGCACATCAGCGCGCCGACCACGACGTTGAGCGCGGGCGCGGCGAACGAGACGCGGTGGAAGTACAGCACGAGCAGCGGGAGCATCCCCACTTGCACGCACGTCGAGACCGCCGCGGCGACGAACGCGTAGCGCGCGATCACCTGCACGCCGAATCGTTCGAGCCGCGCCGCCCAGACGGTCTTGTAGAGCGCGTAGCCGTGCGTCGAGAGCGCGAGCTCTTTGCGCCAGCGGCGCTCGCTCCAGAAAAGAAGCTCGCCGAGCGTTTGAAACCACCGCGGGCAGGCGGGCGGGTAAGGCGTGGCGCGCGTCGGACGCCACTCGCCGACCTCCCTGAGGCGCGTGACGAGAGGCCACGCGAGCGCGACGATCGAGAGGACGGAAAGGAAGGTCAGTTGGAACGAAGGGTCGAAGAGCGAGCGCGGGCGAAACACGAGAAGCACGAGCGCCGCGCCGCCGAGCGCGTTGGCCGTCGAGGCGCGACGCCCGAGCGCGGGCGCGAGCGACGCGGCCGTGAACATCAAAGCGGCGCGCACGACCGCGTCCTCGCCGCCGACGGCCAGCGCGTAAGCCCACACGCACGCGGACGACGCGGCCCACTGAAGCACCCTGCGCCGCGTCGCGCGGCGCGCGAGGGCGAAGGCGAGCCAGCCGACGAACGTGACGTGAAGGCCGCTGATGACTAAGACGTGGAACGTCCCGCCCGCGCGGAAGCTTTCGGCCACCTCGCGCGTCAGCCCGCGGCGGTCGCCGAGCATCGAGGCGTTGACGACTCCCGCGGTCGCGTGCGTGAAGGCGCGCGCGAAGTAGCGCGTGAGCGCGACGCGCCAAGCGTCGAGCCACGCGAGCGGGAGGAAGACGCGCTCGTCGTCGAGCCGTTCGACGAGGAGAGGGCTTTTCAGCGTCGCGCGCGCGTCCGAGCCCCGGCGTTCGAGGTGTTCGACGAAGGGCGTCACGCCGGGGTTGCGGAAGCCGCCGTCGCGTCGCGGGCGCGACATCACGCGCACGCGCGCGCCGCGCCTGAGTTCGAGCGCCGCGTAAGCCCCGCGCGCGGCCGCGTCGCGCGCGGGGGCGAAAAACTCGACGCGACCCGCCGCCGCGCGCTCCTCCGATCTGAACGCCGCGCGCTCGACGCGCAGCGTGAACGCAATCCCGTCGGGCGCTTCCTCCGGCGCGCGCTCGACGACGCCCGTCAGTCCGACGGGGTCGCCCGATTCAATCATCCCGCGCTCGTAAAAACTCTTCAGCCGGCGCGCGTCACTTCCCTTCGCCTCGATTGATGACAGCGCGGCTCCCGTCAACAGAAACGCGAGGGCGACGCAGACGGTCGCGGCCGTCGGACGCGCGCGCAGGGAGACGAGGACGAGTGCGACGATTGAGGCGAGGGCGGCCGCGGCGACCCACGCGAGGGTCGGCGCACTCGTGCGGCCGCACGCGACGCCGGCGGCGAAGGCGGCGGCGAGAAGCCCGAGCGGGCAGAGTTCGAGCGTCAGACGGCCGTGTGCCGCGCGCATCTTTTTATGAGAGACGCCGGGCCGAGGGCGTGGGCGTTTGCGGCCGGGCCTTCTTTCGTCGCTGAAGTTTACGAGCAGGGCGGGCGGCCGTGAGCATACGACGCCGCCGTCTGGGAGGTCAACGGTTTTCGGCGGGCGGGCGCACCATCGCGTCGAGGAGGCGTTCGAGCATCTGGTCGCCGTCGGCGCAGAGGCCCGTGTGGGCGGGCGAGGTCTGGATGATCGTGCTGCGCGGGGCGACGAGCCAGTGGAAGCGCGCGCGCTGCGGGAGGAGGCCGATGGGGCCGGCCGCGGGGCCGCCTTCGCAGATGGCCGGGAAGGTGGCGAGGCGCTCGCGCACCTCCGCAACGTCGATCGACGGGTCGAGCGCCGCGAGCCTGCGCTCGTCCAACTCGACGCGCGCCTTCAGAAAGTTCTGCGCCGGGCACGAGACGATGACGCCCGCGTTGATGAACTCCTCGCGCTCGACGCGCGGGACGACGCGGATGACGGCGTAATCAAACGGACAGAGCTCGGGCATCGGCCGCCTCCTTCACGAAGTCGCGCGGCGGGCGCAGGCGCTCGCGCAGGTACTCGGCGTAGGCCGCGCGCGTCGAAGCGGCGTCGGCAAACTGCGCGTCGGCGGCGAGCCACTCGTCGGGTATCAATTCGAGGAGCCCCGTGACGAGTTCCGTCGTGACGAGCGGCGCGAGCGCCGAGTCGGCCTCTTCGAGCGCCGCGGCCGAGGGGAGCAGGACGTGCTCTTTGATTTGCGCGAAGGGCGAGCGGGCGCGTTCGAGGTAGTTGGCCCAAGAGTGGTGGAAGTAGAGCGCCGCGCCGTGGTCGATGAGCCAGAGGCGCTTGTGCCAGACGAGGAGGTTCGTGTTGCGCGGCGTGCGGTCGATGTTGGTGACGAGCGCGTCGAACCAGACGACGCGCGAGGCGAGCGACGCTTCGACTCGGTCGACGACGGGGTCGAAGGTGACGGAGCCGGGCAGGTAGTCGAGGGCGAGGTTGAGGCCCGCGCTCGCGCGTATCAAGTCCTGAATCTCGGGGTCGGGCTCGGTGCGCGCGAGCGCCGCGTCGAGCGTGACGAAGACGATCTCGGGGACGGGCAGCTCAAGCGCGCGCGCGAGCTCGCCGGCGACGAGTTCGGCGATGAGCGCCTTCGGGCCCTGCCCCGCGCCGCGGAACTTCAGCACGTAGAGGCCGTCGTCGTCGGCCTCGACGACGGCCGGGAGCGAGCCGCCCTCGCGCAGCGGCGTGACGTACCTCGTGGCCTTGACCGTTCTCGGTCTCATCACGACGTTCGCGCGGGCGCGCGGCGCGTTTAGCCCCCGCAGCTCGCGCCTATGATGGTGTTCGCCTTGCGCACGAACTCGGCCGCCCAAGCCTCGGCCGGCTGGTCGCGCTCGTGGTTGCGCGAGACGCGGAAGACGCGCGTGATGAGCCCGTTCTCCTTCTCGGCGTCGAGCAGGCGCTGGAGTCCGTCGGCTAGAAGCTTGCGGCCGGCCTCGCTTATGTTCGGGTCGCCGACGCTCTTGGCCGTCGTCGTGCAGCGCCCGCCGCTCACCTTAATCGGGTCTTTGCCCTTCCAGCCGCCGAGCGTCGCCTTCTTCTCGCTGGAGCTCGAATGGCCGAAGGTCGAGCCCATGTCGCTGACGTAGTAGACGGGCTGCTCGCACGTCAGAGTGCCTTCGCCGCTCGCCGTCCACTTGGCGCAGGCGAACTTCTGGTTGTCGGTCTTCGTGTCGCCGTGGTCGATGAAGGCGAGCCAGAGCTTGAAGGCGTCGATCTCGGCGCGCGGCGCGCCGCCCGCGAGCAGGCCCGAGAGCGCCTGTTCGAGGCCGGCGGCGTCCTTGTTGTTGCAGTCGACGTCGATGCCCTTGCCGAGCGCCAGCTCGACGCCGGCGGCCGGCTGGAAGGGCGAGAAGGGCGCGCCCTGAAAGCCGCGCGTCAGGCTCTTCTCGCAGTCGGGGCAGGTCACGTCGGCCACCCAGTTGTCGTCCGCGAAAAAGCCGAGCGCCTTCGAGAAGCGCGACGCGAGGAAGTCGCCGTAGATTTCGCCGTTGCGGCGGTCGCGCGCCTGCCCCTTGAAGTGCGGCTTGATCTTGTAGCGGATGAGGTCGCCGTCCTCCTCCGTGACCCCTTCCACCGAGCAGTGGAACTTCGGCGTCGTGCCCTGACCCGGGCTCTTGTCCTTGTTGGCCGCGCAGCGGAACGGCTTGCCGAGCCCGCTCTCGTCCACCTCGGGCGCGCCGCGGCGCGGGCCTCCCTGAGGGTTGTAGCCGAGGACGGGGTCGTAGCCGGGGTCTGGCTCCTGCCAGACCTTCGCCGAGCGTTCGGCCGCGGCGCGCGCCTCGCGCGTGAAGCAGCGCTTCTGCGCCGCCGCCGGCGACGCCAACAACAGCAGGAACAGAGAGACGACGAGAGGCTTACGAAGCATTGAGATCCCTTTCGTGATGGGGAAAGACTTTTGAACGGCTCTTAGGTTCGAGCTTAAAGCTGTGATGCTAGTTTATTAGTTCCGCCGTTGCCTGACAACGTGCGCGGCCCGGCGCGCGGAATTTTTGATTGACGTTGACGCGCCCCGTCCCGGCGGCTATATTGCGCGGGCGCCGAAACCTCGTCCCGCCGGAGAGACCGATGAACGACACGCGACCCGACTTCCCGAGCCTCACTCCCGAACAAGACGCGCCGAAGAGATCGAGGGCGTGGAAGCTGGCCTTGATCGCCGCCGTCGCCGTCGCGCTGTGCGGCGCGGCGTGGGCCGTCTACAAGTGGCGCGCGGGCTCGCGCCGCGGGAGCGCGATGCTCGAAGCGCTGCGGAAGGAGTCGGCCCCGCCGACGCTCGACGAGCGCACGCGCGACACCCTGCTCTCATACCTCGCGCAGCCCGGCTTCGCGGGCGAGAGGGTGGCCGAGCAGGTGTTGGGGCCGGCGCGTCTGGAGCTTCTGCAAATCTCCGAGCGCGAGACATACTTCTCCGCGCCCGCGCCCGACCAAGCCGGCGAGCCGATCGAGGCGACGCTCGCGCGCTTCATCGCCGACCCGAAGCGCGTCGTGATGGCCGAGGACGACGGGCGCGGGCGGCTCCGTCTCGGCCGTTACTCGCTCGTCCGCTCGTCCGAGAAGCACTTCTTCTTCAAGACGCCGCTCGACAACGTCCGTTTCGACCCGGCGACCGTGCTCCAGTTTCACTTCCGCCCCGCCACCTACACGCTCGACATGCGCGAGCTGGGCGACTTTCTCAACAACCGAAGCATCTTCGGCGGCCGTATGCACGCGCGTTCCGGGCAGACGCGTTCGGGCCGCCCCGTCGTCTTCGCCAACCACGGCGCGTTCGTCGCGCGCCCCGAGGAGACATCCCTGCGCCGCTTCGTCGGCGAGCTGACGCGCGACATCCCGGCCGACGGCGAGGGCGCGCGCGAGCAGCGCGTGCAGCGCGTGCTCGACTTCGTCTCGCGCGAAATCACCTACGACCTGCGCGAGGCGACCTACAACTTCGAGATGCTGAAGCGGCCGAACGAGGTCTTGATGACTTGGGAGTCGGACTGCAGCAACAAGGCCATCCTCCTCGGCTCGCTGCTCGAACAGCTCGGCGAAGATTACCTGTTCGTCTACACGCCCGACCACATCACGGTCGCGGTGCGGCAGGGGGCTTTCGCCGCGCGCAACAACCTCTCGCTCGAATGGGAGGGGCAGACGTGGCTCATCGCCGAAGGCACCGTCCCCGGCTTCCGCATCGGCCTCGACCGCGTGCAGGAGGAGGCGCGACTCAAGCAGTTCCGCCACGTCCAGCGCCCCCGCGACCGCGACGTAATCGTCGACCTCGCCACCGGCCAGCAGCTTCCATTCGAGTAGCGCGCCGACGACGAGCCCACGCGCCGCCGCCACGCTTTAACCTCACTTCCGAATCCGTGACGCGCTCCCCACACGCGGAAGCCCCTGAAGGATAGAGCGCCCGAAATCAGCTATTGACACGCGAGTCGCCGAGAAGATATACAGCAGCCGCCGAGGACGTTTCGGGAAGCTACAGAAGCCATTGAGATGAATTTTTAGTCGGCCGCGACTCGAAGCCCCGAAGGGGCCTGTTGACGGTAGCTGCACAGCTGAATACCCGCTCACTACCTTCTTCGACTCACGCCGGTTTTCGCAAGGCAGACGTCACGCCATCCCTTACGAGCAAGGGCGGGGCAGTTCACAAACCTTCACGCCGCACGACTGATTGAGCGCCGCGACGAGTGCCCTCCGAGGCCCGTCACGCGTCGACTCGTGTGGCCTCGTGGTCAACGCCTTCCTGATACTTGTGAGACGGGTTCTAGTAGCCCTCACACGCGTAAGGAGTCTTCACAGATGCCCACCGACGAGCGCATTTTCAAATCCTCCGCGGACGCGCAGGGGCTGGTCACGCAACTCGCCATCGATCCCGGCAAGGCCACCATCACCTCCATCAAGCTGCTCCGCGGGTCGCGCGCGTGGCTGACGCTCACGGCCTCGCCCATCAGCCTCTTCACCGTCAGGTTCACGAAGTACAGCCTCGTCGACAACGCGTACGTCCTGACCCGCGACGAGAAAAAGCTGACGGTCGAGTACAAGGTCGGCGCGCCGGCGCGCTACAGGCCGGAGGAGGAGGACGGCAGGCTCTCGCTGAAGTACCCCGCCGTGCCCCCGTCCCGCTCGGGTTTCAGCAACATCGTGGTGACGGTCACGCTCACGCGGCCGACCGAACTCGACTCCGACGCCGGCTGGATCGACCTCGACATCTCCTACAGCTACCCGACGCAGTGCGTCTCCGGCGACAACCGCACCGCGTGGGAGGCGGAGCTAATCTACCCGGAGATGTGTTTCACGAACACGAGGCTTTCAGACTTCGACCTGCTCGACCCCGTCGGCCTGCTCGGCGACTTCGTCAGGATGTCGGCCGAGGAGCGGGTCAATCTGATGCCGCTCCAATTCGCCGCCTTCTACAAGCCGGTCGACACCTCCGACGGCTTCAAACACCTGCGCGGGGTCGCGCTGTCGGCGACGGACGAGCAGGGGCACGCCAAGAGTCTGCGCTACCGCCCCGTGAGGGTAGGCTCGGCCGCCGGCCGCGCCGTCTCGTTTCACCTGACCACGCCCATCCACCTCAGGCGGAACGCCTACCGCCGGCCCGCCGGCTCCTACACGCTCTCGGGCGGGGGCGACGACGCCGGCTTCTCCGGCGCGCAGATGCATTACCGCATCCGCGCCTTCGACGTGCGCGGGGTGTCGGCGGGCGCGCCCGTCGATTGGCACGACGTGGCGGACATCTACCGGCGCTGGCTCGACGAGCGTCGCCCTTCCTTCTACTCGAAGTATATTAGCCGCTACCCGAACGGCTTCACCTACGCGATGAACCCGCTCACGGTGATCTCAAACTACGGCCTCGACGGGCAGGTCGAGCCGCAGGCGACCGACCTCTGCAAGTGGCTTGAGTTGCACCCCGTCCTAGTCGACGGGAGGGCCGATATGCCCGGCAACCACGCGGGCGAGTCGGGCAGGAACGAGTCGCTTCAGGAGTTGCTCGTCCGCCTGAAGGGGCGCTTCGGCGCGGTGCCCGGCATGAGGCTGGAGGCGCAGATTTGGGGCTTCGAGATGGAGGGATTCTATCAGGCTCTGGGCGCTTACCCGCCCGCGACCGATGTCATCAGCGGCGCGGGGAGATTCCGGAGAGCGATGTCGGAGCTCTCGGGCGTCGGCATCGTCCCGAGCGCCACCACCGACCCGCTCAACACCAACTTCATCCGAAGCCGCTACCGCGGCCACCTCATCAAGGACGGCGACGTCTGGCGGCGCGCCATCACCGGGCCGTTCCCCGCGGCCATCCAGACGGCCGCGGCGGCGGCGGGCGTCGCGACTCAGGAGACGGGCAACAACCGCCTGTTCTTCGCGCTGAACTCGGCGGACGCCTCGGCCACCGACAGCACCGCGGCCGAACGCGGCTCGCAGAAGCTCGACGGCTTCGGCAACCGCCACGAGCGATTCGAGGGGCTGACGCGCTTCTACAACATCTACGGCCGACGCCTGTGCCCCACCCCCCGGGTGCAGGACTTCTACGTCAACACCTGTCTGAAGGCGCGCCTCTTCGCGCATGGCTTCCGCCACGTCGAGTTCATGAAGCACAACAGCGCCTTCTACTTCTGCTACGACAAGAGGCCGCGCCACAAACACCTCGAAGGGCAGACGGCCGCCGCCGACTTCGACAACGTCATCGGTCAGGGCCCGTGGTACGTCAAGCGCTTGCAGCAGATTTTGAAGGCGGCGCAGGACGCCGGGCAGCATTTGGCCGGAGACGACTTCGCGCTGGTCAACGAGTTCGCCTTCCCCGAGACGCTCGTGCCGTACTTCGACGAGTACTACGAGTACGAGTCGTCTTCAATCAACGTCTACTACCGCGACGTCGGTTCGCTCTGGCAGCGCCGCGTTCAGGTCTTCTGGTACGTCTACTCGCCTCTGGTCTCGATGAAGATGAACCTCGCCGACACGGGCCCGTACGTCCACCCCGGCTACCGCGAGCAGGCGCGCGCGGACGACATCCCCGCCCCCGAGTATATGCTCGCCGCCGAGCGGGACGACGACGGCGACACCGTGGACTACTATACTTGGCGTCACCAGTGTCGCCTCTACAACGACCCGAATTTCGTCATCGCCTCGTCGGGGCTGGCCCCCTCCGCCTACCCCTGCAACACGCAGACCGGCCAGAACTTCACGCTCTACACCTACCGCCGCTGCGTCGAAGAGGTCTTCAACCTCCGCTCGAACGTCTTCCGCTACGGGACGGCGGCGGTGTTGGGCGAGCGCATCTACCTCTTCGTCAAGCTGCTCGAAGGGTTCACCGAGTACACGGACGAGGTCATCAACATGGCCGTCCGCGCGGCCCACATGCAGATGAAGTTCGCGCAGTTCTTCCGCGGCGGGCGTATGCTCGGCCAGACGCGCATCAACACGGGGAACGCGCGGCTCTGGGCTTGGCGCGCGCACAACCGGCAGTTCTCGGACGTCGACCCGCTCGTCCGCGACCTCTACACCAGAGCGGAGATCAACGGCACGAGGAAGCAGCCGCCCGTGGCTCTGAGCATTCTCGATTTCATCTCGCGGGGCGTCGATAAACTGAACGTCGTGCCGCACGGCAACTACGACTACGTGCCGACGCGCGAGCCGGACACGCTGGCCGGCGCGAGCAGGGTGACGGCTGACAGGATTCAGCACATGGTCTGGCGGGCCGCGACGGGCGCGACCCTCTACGCCTTCGCCAACGTCGGCAACTCGGCCCAGAGCGTCGAATTCCTCTGCGGCCGCGGCCTCGAAGGCACGGCCCACTGGAGGAGAACCGACTACACTTTCGCGGGCGACCCGGGCGGCTCGCCCGCGCCGCGCGACCCGGTCGCCTTCGAGCAACTGACCTCCGTCCCCGTGCCCGAGCGCGCCTGCGTCGGCGTCCTCTTCGAGCCGTGACTCGCGCGGCGGGCGATTAAAAGTCGCACGCGCGTCGAAGACTGACGTGAGTCCATTTTAGGAGGCTCCGTGTCAAAAACAGAAGACATTGCGACTAGGAAGGCTAAAAACCGTCAATTTGCACAGAAGTGCTTGCGAATATATATAGAAGTGAGTGCGACAAGTTTGGAAATATACAAAAGTACATGCGACGAGTTTTGTATAGACAGTGCTAATGACAACGCCCGGTGGGGGGCTCATAACCTTCAAGGCACCGGTTGTCAATACGGAAACATGGAATGTCTTGCTAAAAATATAAAGCCGTTGTGATCGGTTTAGGAATTTACAAATTATATCTCAGTAAGACGGCGGAATATATTTGTCTCTAAGTCTCATCAAAGTATAAGCAGTGAAAGGTTCGCCATTGAATATAATCTGCTTGGACAACTTCGACTCTCGTTGTTGTAGTTGCTCAGTAACATTCATCCAACGAATAACCCCATCGGATGTGCGAATGACCAGATAAACTGGGTACGCGT
>DASQDT010000056.1:0-8014 GCA_035634035.1 Pyrinomonadaceae bacterium
AAACAACTCGCGCGCGCCCTCTTCGCGTCAACCGTGTACTGCTGTGATAAGCTGTCAGCGGTTAGTCATCAGCTTTCGGCTTTTCACATGACTGAGGCCGCTTCGTCAAACTCTGTGCTGCGCGCGCTGCCGTCCGTCGACACACTTCTGCGGACGGACGAGGCGCGCTCGCTCGCGGAACGGACGGGGTCTGAACGACTAGCGGCGTCGGCGCGCGCGGTGGTCGACGAGCTGCGCGCGGAGATTCTTTCGCGCGCGGGCGTTGACGGCGGGGCGTTGACGCGCGAGGCGTTGCTCGAAGAGGCGGCGCGGAGACTCGGCCGGCGCGTCGCGGACGAGGCGCGGAGGCGTCTGCGCCGCGTCGTCAACGCGACGGGCGTCGTGCTGCACACGAACTTGGGGCGCGCCCCGCTCTCCGAGGCCGCGCGACGCGCCCTGACCGACGAGGCCGCCGGCTACTGCACTCTCGAATACGACGCCGAGACGGGCGCGCGCGGTCGCCGCGGCGCGCGCGCCGAAGAGTTGCTCGCCGAGCTCGCGGGCGCGGAGGCCGCGCTCGTCGTCAACAACTGCGCGGCGGCCGCGCTGCTCGTCCTCACGGCGCTCGCGCGCGGCGGCGAGTGCGTCGTCTCGCGCGGCGAGCTGGTCGAGATCGGCGGCGACTTCCGCGTGCCCGACGTGATGGCGCTGTCGGGGACGCGGATGATTGAGGTCGGCACGACCAACCGCACGCGTATTTCCGACTACGCGGACGCCGTCACCTCCGAGACGCGTCTCATCGTGCGCGTCCACCCGTCGAACTACCGCGTCGTCGGCTTCACGTCCGCGCCCGCGCTCCGCGAGCTCGCCTCGCTCGCGCGCGAACGCGGTCTTTTGCTCTACGAGGACGCCGGCTCGGGCGCGCTCGCAGACCTCGCGCCTTACGGCCTCGCGGGCGAGCCAGTGATACGCGAGTCAATCGAGGCGGGCGCCGACGTTGTCACCTTCAGCGGCGACAAGCTTCTCGGCGCGTCGCAGGCCGGGCTCATCGTCGGCCGACGCGAGGTCTGCGAGCGCCTGCGCCGCCACCCGCTCTACCGCGCGCTGCGCGCCGACAAGCTCGCCTACGCCGCGCTCGAAGCGACACTCGAAGCGCACCGCCGCGGCGCGGCCGCGCGCGAAGTGCCCGCGCTCAGGATGCTCGCCGCGACGCCCGACGCGCTCGAAAAACGCGCCCGCGCCTTCGTCAAAAAATTCGCGCGCCTTCGTCAAAAAACTCCCGCGGCCGCGGCGCTCACGCTCGACACGGCGGCCGGGCGCTCGGCCGTCGGCGGCGGCTCGGCCCCGACGACGCACCCGCCGACCACCCTCGTCCTGCTCACCCACGCGACGCTCTCGGCCGCCGCGCTCGAAGAGCGTCTGCGGCGTCGCGAGCCCGTGCCCGTCGTCGCGCGCGTCGCCGGCGACCGCGTCGCGCTCGACCTGCGCACCGTCTCGGAAACGGAAGAGGCCGAACTGCTCGAAGCCCTCGCCGGCCTCTGACGCCTTCCGACGCCCGCGGAGAATCTTCTTGTCGCGCGCCGCGCGGGCGTTGTATATTTCTTGACGGGCCGGTCGCCGTCGCGCCGGCCCGAACTTTACAGACCCGCCCGCAGAGTCCCCTCCCTCACCCTCTTGAAGCCTTGAAAAATTTAGCCGCCCCCTCGCTCAAGTCACGCTCCGTGTCGGTCGCGCTCTCGCTCGCCGTCGCGCTCTTGGTGTGCGCGCTGTGGCGCGCGGGCCTGCTCGCGCCGCTGCAAGGGCTTTTCGTGCTCGAAGGCGCGCGCGGCCTTTCGGTCGCGCCGCAGACGTGGGTCGTCTGTCTGATGATCGCGGCGGCCGCGCTCTCGACCGGCTTCCTCGTCGAAATCTTGGGCGCGCGGCGCGCGGCGCCTTACGTGCTCGGCGCGCCCGCCGTGCTCGGCGCGGCGAGTCTCGTCGCGTCGCGCCTGCTCGCGCTCGACATCGTGTTCGTGCCGGCGGCGGCGGCCGCGATTCTGTCGGCCGTCACGGTTCAGGCGTGGCGTCTGTGGGTCGTTGACGCCGCGCTCTCGCGCGGCGTGCGGCGCGCGGCCGACGTGGGCGCGTCGCTCGAAGGCGCGGAGGCGGCGGCGCGGCTCGCGAGCGGGCTGAGACTTTTGGACACGGTCTTGCCGCTCGACGAGGCGGTCGTCTTCTCTCTGGACGCGTCGGGCGCGCCCGAGCCGGCCGCGCGCGTGCGCGCGTCGTCCGTCGCGGGAGTGTCGTCCGACCCGCACCGCAACTCGGCTTGGCGCGAGGGCGTGCGACTGTGCGAGCGCGCGATTCGCGCGGGCGAGTTCGTCGTGACGGGCGCGGAGTCTAACGCGGCGCAGGCCGGCGGCAACGGCGCGTCGACGGGAAGCTCTCTGACGAGCGTCGCCGTCCCTCTCGCGCACGAGGGGCGCGCGGTCGGGGCCCTCTTGGTGCGCCTGCGCGGCGGGTTCGACGAGACTGACAGACCTCTGCTCGCGGCCGTCGGCGCGCAGGTCGCGCGCGACCTGCAGCGCGAGGAGGCTCTGCGGCTCGCCGAGCCGCGCGCGTCCGCGACGTTCTTCTCCGTGCGCGCGGCCGAGCAGCGCCTCGAACGCTTGGGCGTCCTCGCGGGTCTTCTGGCCGAGCGCGGTTTCGCGCCGCACGTCTTGGCCGAGGCGGCCGACGGCCACGCCGTCGCGCACTTGGACGGACACCTCGCGCGACTCAACGCGCCGATGCTGCGCGCCGCGCGCCTGACCGAAACCGAGGCGCGCGCGCTCGACCTCTTCGGCCTCCTCGAACGCTTCCGCGGCGGCGTCTTCGACGAGCCTTCCATCGCCGTCCGGCGCGTGCTACAGACCGGCGACCCTTACGAGCGCGAGCTGCCCTTCCCCGACCGCAACGAGACCTTAGAGCTTCGCATCGCGCTCCTGACGGGGCGCGCGGGCGAGCCGCTCTGCCTGTCGGTGCGCGTGCGCGACGTGACGCGCATGAAGGAGTACGAGAAGCTCAAGAGCGACATGATCTCGCTCATGTCTCACGAGCTGCGCACGCCGATCACGAGCATCAACGGGTTCGCCGAGCTGCTCGCCACGGACGAGACTTTGCCGGAGTCGGCCCGCGAGTTTCTGCAAATCATCCACGCCGAGTCGCAGCGCCTGACGCGCATGATCAACACCTTCCTGTCGGTGACGAAGCTCGAACAGAAGGACAGGCAGGAGGTCTTGAAGATTCCCCTGATGCTCGACGACGTGGTGCGCGAGACGGTCGCGTGCATGCAGCCGGTGGCGAAGCGCAAGCGCATCCGTCTGGTCGAGTCGAGCACCGCGAAGCTCCCGCCGGTGGCGGCCGACCGCGCGCTCATCACGCAGGCCGTCTTCAACCTCGTCGAGAACGCCATCAAGTACAGCCCCGAACGCACCACCGTCACGCTCTCGACGGCGCTCGAAGCCGACGCCGTGCGCGTCGTCGTCGAGGACAGGGGCTACGGCGTGCCGCCCGAGGCGGTCGACCGCGTGTGGGAGAAGTTCTACCGCGTCGCGCGCGACGGGCACGACAAGGAAGAAGAATCGACGGGGCTCGGCCTCTCCTTCGTCCGCGAGGTCGTCGAGCAGCACGGCGGCGAGGTCGGCCTCGAATCCGAGGTCGGCCGCGGCTCGAAGTTCAGCTTCACGCTCCCGAGACTCTGAGGACTGTGGCGAGTGACGAGTGGCGGGCGACGGGCGAGAACGAAAGTTCTCAGACTCGTCGCCCGTCACTTTTTATTGAGCGTCCCGCGGCACGCGGGCGCTTTGCAGCGGCAGCGCTTGCGGTCGGAGTGGTAGGTGGTGACGTAGTCCATCGTGATCTCTTCGCCGGGGTGGATGTCGCGCAGGGCCATGAACAGAATGTGGCCGCGCGTCACTCTCATGTAGCTGTTCGGCTCGCAGCAGTGGTTGATGTAGTGCGTGCCGTTGCCGCCGCGCGCGCCGTCGAGGTAGGTGCGCGGGTCGATGTAGCAGACGCGGTGCTTGCGCCGGCGCTTCATGCGGCGTTCGGCCTCGCGCCGCGAGATGCGCTCGCCCGCGTACTCGGCGATCTTGCGCCCCTTCGGGAAGAACGCGGTGGCGAAGCAGCCGCGCCCGTCGATGGGCGACTCTCTCACGTCGAGTCCGGGGGCGAGCTTGAGCCTCATCTCTCAGGCGAGGTCGAAGAGGATGACGGACGAAGGCTCGGAGGCGCGAATCACGAGCGACTCCTCCTCGCTCGCGGCCGCCCCGTCGCCCGCGCGCAGGGCGACGCCGTTCAACTCGACCGCGCCCGAGGCGACCTGCACCCACGCGTGCCGCCCCGCCCGAAGTTCGTGCGTGACCTCCGCGCCCTCCGAGAGAGCGGCGTCGTAGACCTCTGCGTCCTGATGAATCTTGAGCGCGCCGTCGCGCGACTCGCGCGAGACGACGAGTCGAAGCTTGTCGCGCCGCGCCTCCTCGGGAAACGCGCGCTGCTCGTAGCCGGGCTCAAGGCCGCGGCGCTCGGGCAGGAGCCAGATTTGCAGGAAGTGCGACTCCTCGTCGCGCGCGGCGTTGAACTCGCTGTGCGCTATCCCCGTGCCGGCGCTCATGCGCTGCACCTCGCCGGGGTAGAGGACGGCCGCCGCGCCGGTCGAGTCCTTGTGCGCGAGCCCGCCGCGCAGGACGTAGGTGATGATCTCCATGTCGCTGTGCGCGTGCTCGGGGAAGCCCGCGCCGGGCGCGACGAAGTCCTCGTTGATGACGCGCAAAGAGCGGAAGCCCATCTGCCGCGGGTCGTAGTAGTTGTTGAAAGAGAACGTGTGGCGGCTGTCGAGCCACGAGGTTCTCGTCTTGCCGCGCTCGTCGGCGCGCCGGACGGTAATCATCTTTTCCGCACCCCCTGAAAAACGTTTCGGCAAAATTTTTCCGCCGCCGCGAGTCGTGAGTTTACGACAGGCGACGGCGGAAGATGAAGTTGGCGACGCCCGCGGCGTCTACTTGAGACGGAAGCTGCGCGCGATGGCGTCGGTCTGGTTGCGTATGCGCTGGAGCTTCTCGCGCTGGCCCGTGAAGTGGAGCGTGTAGACGGTGCGCGAGTCGGCCTGAAGGTAGTAGACGCGCCCGGCCATCTGCTTGCCGGCGCTCGTGTACTCGTAGCCGAACGTGACGCCGTCGAGGCGGCCGGCGAAGCGCTCCTCCTTGCCGCCGACGTAGCCGGTGATGATGCGCAGCTTGAAGTCGCGGTCGCGCTCCAACACGTCGGTCGTCGTGCGGCCCTGTTCGACGACCTCGCGCCGGATTTTCAGGTAGCCGTCGGTGCGCTCGCCGTAGATGAAGTCGACGTGCTGGTGCGCGCCGTCGGCCCGCGACGAAGACTTCCACGTCGCGTTCGGCAGCTCCAGCGTGTACTCGACCTCGTCGTCGGAGAAGACCTGCTGCGCCGTCGCGGCCTGAGCGCACGCGAGGAGCGCGAGCGCGCAGGCGAACAAGAATTTTGTGGCTCTCATAACTTCAGGAGTCTCGGCCCTCGCGGGCCGGACGTTTGTAACGGACGCTGTCATGCGTTTTCCGCGGCGCGAGGGTTCTGCTTGCAGCGAGCGCGCCTTCTGAGACGACCCTCAGATGCGCCCGTGCCCCGGAATGTTGCCCGTTTCCGGCCGCGGAAGCAAACGCCGGGGGCGCGAAGACCTGTCACGGCCCGGTGTCATGTAGCGACCGGGCAAACATTTCGCGCGCGTTCGGGAGCCGGGTTAAGGGCGGGAGAGAATCTTCTTAGACCGGCCGACGATTTTAGCCTGGCGGCGGCGGCGGGAGGCGCGCGGGTTTAGAGTCCGGCCTCGTCGAGCGCGGCGCGCTGCGCGGCGAAGAGTTGCGCGAGCCCGCGCTCGGCGAGCGCGATGAGCTCGTCCATCTGCGCGCGCGTGAAGGGCGCGCCCTCGGCCGTCCCCTGCAACTCGATGAAGCGGCCGTCGCCCGTGCCGACGACGTTCATGTCGACCTCTGCGCGCGAGTCCTCGTCGTACTTCAAGTCCAGCAGCGCGACGCCGCCGACCAAGCCCACGCTGACGGCCGCGACCTCGCCCGTGAGCACCGGGCGGGTGACGGCGCGCCCGGCCGTCAGACGCCGGCAGGCGAGCGCGAGCGCGACGTGCGCGCCCGTGATGGCGGCCGTGCGCGTGCCGCCGTCGGCCTGTAGCACGTCGCAGTCGATCGCGATGGTGCGCTCGCCGAGCGCGGCGAGGTTCGTGACGGCGCGCAAGCTTCGGCCGATGAGGCGCTGGATCTCGTGCGTGCGACCGGAAGGGCCGCCGCGCCCCGTCTCGCGCTGCGTGCGCTGCTCGGTGGCGCGCGGCAGCATCGAGTACTCGGCCGTCAGCCAGCCCTGACCCGTGTTGCGCCGGAAGGGCGGGACGCGGTCTTCGAGGCTCGCCGTGCAGATGACGCGCGTCGCGCCCATCTCGATGAGGGCCGAGCCTTCGGCGTTCGGCATGAAGTGTGGCGTGATGCGGACTGTCCGCAGCTCCGAGGGCGCTCGGCCGTCGGTGCGGGCGGGTGTCGCAGGCTTCGTGGTCGAATTCATCTTTAAGCTCGCGGGCGTTGCGCGGCGTCGCCGCCTAAAGTCGGACGCTCAGGCCGTCTTCAACTCGTCGTGCCCCCAGACCTCGACGGCTTCGAGGACGCGCGGCGCGCTGCCCAAGAAGCGCTCGGCGACGCGCGCGAAACGCTCCTCGGCGTCCGTCACGTAGAAATGATCCATGTCGTCGCAGAGCGCGCGCGAGGCGTCGGCCCCGCCTCTGCGTCGCAGGCCCTCCGCGTCGAGGAGCGCGGCGACCGCGTCGGCCGCCGCCTCGCCCGAGTCTATCAGACGCACGCTCGCGCCGACCGCCTCCTGAATCACGCCGCGCAAAATCGGGTAGTGCGTGCAGCCGAGCACGACCGCGCCGACGCGCCCGCCCGCCAAGTCCTTCAGATACTCGGCCGCGACGGCGCGCGCCACGTCCGTCTCGGCCCAACCCTCTTCGGCGAGCGAGACGAAAAGCGGGCAGGCGCGCTCGAAGACTTCCGCGCGGGGCGCGAGCCTGCGAATCTCGCGCGCGTAGGCTCCGCTGCGCACCGTGGACTCGGTGGCGATGACGCCGACGGGCGACCCCTCCGCCGACGCGACGGCCGCCCGCGCGCCCGGCCCGATCATGCCGACGACGGGGACGCCGACCGACGCCGACGTGGCCGGCAGCGCGAGCGCGGAGGCCGTGTTACACGCGACGACCAAGAGCTTGATGCCGCGCGCTTCCAGAAAGCGCGCGTTCTCGATGGCGTAGCGCTCGACGGTCGCCAGAGACTTCGTCCCGTAAGGGACGCGCGCCGTGTCGCCCAAGTAGACGAAGCGCTCCCCGGGCAGGCGCTCGTGCAGCGCGCGGTAGACGGTCAGCCCGCCGACCCCGCTGTCGAAGATGCCGATCGGCAGTTCCGTGTCGCGCTGCCTGCTCAATGTCACACGAAAATCTCGGCCACGCGGCAACGGAAACCCGGCACGACCTCGCCGCCGTCCAACTCGTCCGCCTCGGAGAGTACCGTCACGTCGGTCAGCGAGCGATAGACCGTCACGTTGCGTCGCTTCGGACTAACGATCCACACCGCGAGCGCGCCCGCCGCGGGCCACCCATCGACCTTCTCGGAGACATCGTCGAAAGAGTCTTCCGGCGAGAGTACCTCGACAACTAAGTCGGGTGCGCCGGGTCGGTATTTTTCCGTGATGTCGCGTTCGGGAATCTTCTCTCGCCGAACGAAAGCGATGTCGGCGGCGCGCACCGTGTCTGGGTCGGTCGCAAGTAGAAAGCCGCCCGCGGCGAAGCCTACGCCGGGCTGATGCTCTTTGATGTGCCGGCCCAGACGCATCATCAGGCGAGCGGCCACCGCCCCGCGCTCAGCGCCGTTCAGCTCCGTCGTCATCAACTCGCCCTTCACGAGTTCGTAACGAGCCCTGCCGCGGGGCAGCTTGAGAAGTTCGTCGG
>DASQDT010000057.1:0-2937 GCA_035634035.1 Pyrinomonadaceae bacterium
CGCGCGTCGGGAGTCCGCGCGCGGCCGCCGTCTCTCCCTTTTTCCCTTTCCCTTTCTTCCTTCCGGCCTCCCACACTCCGGCGAGCAGGCTGCGCGGCGAGGCGGGCGCGAGGCGGCGCAGAGTCCAGACGATGCACGCGAGCGCGGCGACGATGCCGCCCAAAGCGCCCGCGGCGAGCGACGCCGGCGAGACGTGAAGCTCAAGCATCGTCGTCCCGACCGCGCCGACCCACCACGTCCGGAGCGCCGCCATCATCAGCCAGCCGTAGAGGAGCGCGCCCGCTATTCCGGCGACACTCCCGACGACGGAGAGGACGGCCGCCTCGCCGAGAAAGAGCCGGCGGACGCGCGCCGCGTCGAAGCCGAAGGCGCGCAGCAGGCCTATCTCGCGCAGGCGCTGCTCGACGCCGAGGCGGAAGAAGAGCACCGTGAGCAGGAGCGCCGAGACGACGAGGAAGAAGCTGAAGTAGAGGAAGTACTCGCCGAAGTCGGTCGCCCCGCGCGAGGCCGCGACGCCCTCGGCCCGCGCCGCGACCACCGCGAAAGACATCCGCGCCGGGTCGACGCGCTCGCGCAAGCCCCGCGCGTAAGCTTCGAGCGTTCCATTAGCGTCGGGCGTCGCGTTCGAGTTTTCGGCGGGCGCGACGCGCAGAGAGGTGATTCGCCCGTAGCGCGTCTGCCAGAGCCTTTGGCCCTCGGCGAGCGGGACGAAGGCTTTGGGCGTCGTGCGGTACTCGTCCCAATACGTCTCGTCTTGGTCGCGCACGCGCCGGAGGTCGATGGGGAACGGCGGATCCCAGTCCGAGAGGCTCTGCGACTCCGTGATGCCCGGGTAGCGCGGCACGAGGTCGCGGTCGGCCGCGAGCCCCTTCATCGGAATCACGCCCGCGACGCGCAGACGCGCGCGCTCCGTCGTCAGACGCCCGTCGTCCCTCCAAAGATAGTATTCGAGCGTCAGCGCGTCGCCCGCTTTAGCGCCCAAGTCGCGCGCCGTCCACTCGTTGATGAGGATGGGCGGCCCGGCGCTCGCGCCGTCCGTCGCCGCCGCCGTTTCGGTCGCGCTCTCGGCGAGACGCGCGAAGCTCTCCTCGTCAATCGCCGTCACCAGTGAGTAAGGGACTTCGCGGCCGTTCACCTCGATGGTGTTGGCGAGGTAGGAGAGGAGTGACGTGACGTGCAGGCCCTCGCTTGTCGCGGCCTCGCGCGCCGACCCGGCCAGATCGTCAGAGACGACGGAGCTTTCGGTCTCGACGGCGACGCTGTTCGACTCCGCGAGCGCGCGCAGCTTTATCCCCAAGTCTTCGAGCGCGACGCGCTCGCGCAAGACCTTCTCGACCGCGCCGACGCGCGACGCGGCCGACGCCTCCGACGCGTCCGCGTCGCCCCCGCGCCGCGAGAGCAGAATCGCGTTGACGCGCCCGTCCTGCTCCAAGTCCTGTTGCAGAAGCCGCAGGGGCACGAAGGCCGCGCGCACGCTCCCCTGCTGCGGCCGCAGCGAGAACTCGCCGAGCTGCGCCGCGCCGAGCGCCTCGCGCATCGTGAGACGCACCGTGCGCCCCGTCTCTTCCTTGCGCCCGTGCAGGGAGTCGGCCGGGATGGCCGAAGGCTTCCGCACGCGCAGGAGCACGGCCTCGCCCGCCTTCGCCTCAAGCTCGGCGGCGAGCGACTCGCTCAGAAGTATCTCGCGCCCGCGCGGGGCGTTCGCGCCGTCGCGCCCGTGAAACTTCCAAAACCTCTCGTCAACGCCGTAGACCTGAACGCCCGCGGCCCTGCGCCCGCCCTCTTCCGTCGCGACGCTCGCCTCCAAGACGACGAGCGGGCACGCCTCTTCGAGTCCCGACGGCGCGAAATCGGCGTGCGTTCTGATTTCGTCTGAGAGCTGTTCGCGGAAGAAGTTGGCGGAGGAGACGACGGTGTCGGCGCGCCCGAGCCTTTGCAGAAAGAGCGAGCGGAGGCTGGCGCGGACGCTGTCGCCGACGACGAGCGCGCCGGCGAGGACGGCGACCGCGACGGCGACCCCGGCGACGACCGCGAGGTTCGTCCGCCAGTAGTAGGAGAGGCTGCGTCTGAGGAGGGTCGAGGGGCGCACGGGTCGCTAGTCTCTTTCAACGAGCGTGCGCTCGACGAGCTCGAAGCGCCTCGGGAAGCGCGCGGCCAGCTCCGCGCTGTGCGTGACGACGAGGAGGATGGTCTCCTGCCGCCGGTGGAGGTCGAGGAGGAGCGAGGCGACCGCGTCGGCCGACGAGCGGTCGAGGTTCCCCGTAGGCTCGTCGCACAGGAGCAGGAGCGGACGCCGGACGAGCGCGCGGGCCAGCGCCGCGCGCTGCTTCTCGCCGCCCGAAAGCTCCGACGGCCGGTGGCCCGCGCGCGGCGACAAGCCCACCTGCTCGATCAGCTCGCGCGCGCGCGCCTCGGAATCCTCTCCGTTCCGTTTAGCCACGAGCGTCGGCGCGAGCACGTTTTCGAGCACCGTGCATTGGGGCAGCAGGCAGTGGTCTTGAAAGACGAAGCCGACCTCCTTGTTGCGGAAGGCGGCGAGCTCGCGCTCGGGGAGCGTGAAGGGGTCGCGGCCGTCGAGCTTGACCGTGCCGGCGGACGGCGGCTCCAAAGCGCCGACGATGTAGAGGAGCGTGGACTTGCCCGAGCCCGACGGCCCCATGATGGCGACGGCGTCGCCGCGCTCCAAATTCAGCGTCACGCCCGACAGAATCGGCAGCGCCCCGGCGGGCGTCTCATAGTCCTTCGAGATGTTTTCGACTTCGAGCAAGCTTTGAGTCTCCCGAAAAGGCTTCACGCCGCGCCGACGCGTGCCGCGTCCGCCTCGACGCGCGGCGCGCCCGCGCCCGTCAACTCCCCGTAGACTTCGAGCGCGCGGTCGGCCATCGCCGCGACCGTGTAGTGGGCGCGCACGCCGCGCGCGCCCGCGCGGCCGAGTTC
>DASQDT010000058.1:0-3454 GCA_035634035.1 Pyrinomonadaceae bacterium
GAGGCCGCGCGCCGAGACGTAGATGCGGTCGGCCCCCTCGTCAACCGCGATGGCGTTGACGACCCACTCCAAGTCGTAGATGCCGTACTTCGCGCCCGTCATCAGGGAGTCGCGCAGAAGGTAGTCCATGCGGTCGACGTCGAACTGGGACGAGACGAGCTGCGAGAGGAAGGCGGGCTGGAAGCGGCCCTCGATGATGGCGGCGACGCGCGCGGGCAGCTCCTCCGAGTAGGAGCGCAGGACGCGCCCGACCTCGGTCTCCGCGCTCAGCACGGCCTCGACCGTCCACGCCTCGTGGTGGAAGTTTAAGACCTTCTCCATGACGTGCGAGTAAGAGCCGTGGCCGATGTCGTGGAGCAGCGCGGCGGCGCGCGCGGCGGCGCGGTCTTCGGGGGAGATTTTGTAGGTCTCGCCGAGGCGGTCGAGGACGCGCGTCATCAGGTGGAGGACGCCCAAGCTGTGCGCGAAGCGCGAGTGCTCCGCGCCCTGATAGGTGTAGAGCGCGAGGCCGAGCTGTTTGATGCGGCGCAGCCGCTGGAACTCGAACGAGTCGACGAGGCGCACCATCAGACGCCCATCGTCCGTGTCGGTGCGGAGGCGGATGATGTTGTGGACGGGGTCGCGGTAGATGCGCTCGCTCACGCGGGCGAGTCTAACACAAAGGGGCGTCCGTTACGGCGCGGAGGCGCGGCCTCCGGCGGCGAGCGTCCCGGCCGAGTGGACTTGCGGCGGCGAAAAGCGGCGGGTAAGAAGGGGGACGCGGGAGGCGGGCGTCGGGGCGGGCGACGCGCGTTCTTAGAAGAGGCGTTCTCGCCCTATTTAATCGTTTCGAGGAGGTGGCCCATCTTCTCCTTCTTCGTGCGCAGGTAGTGCATCGCGCAGTCGGAGGTCTCGACTTCGAGCGGCACGCGCTCGACGACTCTCAGGCCCGCCTCCTCCATCGCCCGAAGCTTCAGGGGATTGTTAGACATCACGCGCACCTTGCACATCCCCAAGTCGAAAAGAATCTCGGCGCACTGACGGTACTCGCGCAGGTCGGCCGCAAAGCCGAGCCGCTCGTTGGCCTCGATGGTGTCCGCGCCCTCGTCCTGCAAGGCGTAGGCGCTAATCTTGTTGATGATGCCGATGCCGCGCCCCTCTTGGAGCTGGTAGACGATCGCGCCGCGCCCCTCCTCTTCGATGAGCCCCATCGCGCGGCGGAGCTGCGGCCCGCAGTCGCACTTGGTCGAGCCGAACACGTCGCCCGTCAGACACTGCGAGTGGATGCGCGCGAGCGCGGGCGTGTCGCGGTCGAACTCGCCCTTAAAGAGCGCGACGAACTCCTCGTCGCTCACGAGCGAGCGGTAGCCGGCGATGCGGAACTGTCCGCGCTCGGTCGGCAGCCGCGCGACCGACACGCGCTCGACCGTCGACGGCACTTGCGCCCCGCGGCACCCCGCGTCTTCCTTCTCCTTCGTCAGCATCGGCACAACTCCTCATTAAAGACCGGCGACACGTCCTCGGCCGTGTCGGCGAATTATAGAAGAGTGGGCGGGGCCGGACAAGAAAGCGCGCCGCGCCGAAGCGCGGGCGGGTGCGCGAGGGCGTAGACGAGCGCGGCGTGGTGGCGCTAAGATGCGCGGCGTGAGTGACGAAGAGTTGCGAGCCGAGGACGAGGACGAGTCGGCCTACGCCGACACGGCGTCGTACGAGTTCGCCGGCGACATCACGGAAATCCCGCCCGCCCCGCGCCGCGCTCCGGCGCGCGAGCGGCGGCCCGCGCTCGTCTTCCTGCGCGGCGAGCTTCTGGCCGCGCCCATCCCGCTCGAACGCGACGAGGTCATCTTGGGCCGGGCGATTGAGGCCGACGTGCGCGTCAACGACGCCCGCGCCTCGCGCACGCACGCGCGCATCACGACCGAGCGCGACCCGCAGACCGGGCGGACGCGCTACCGCATCCAAGACCTCGGCTCGACCAACGGCACGGTCGTCAACGGCGAGTACGTCAGCGACGCCTACCTGCACGACGGCGACAAGCTCATCATCGGCGAGCACCTCCTGCGCTTCGACCTCCTCGACGACATCGACCGCGAGTTTCAGCGCCACATCCACCGCCTGCTCGCGCACGACGAGCTGACCGGACTCCTGACGAGCCGCTCGTTCTTCTCCGAGCTGCGGCGCGAGGCGGCGCGCGCCGAGGACGAGGGCCGCCCCTTTTGCGTCCTGATGATGGACTTGGATCACTTCAAGGAGGTCAACGACCGCCACGGCCACCTCGTCGGCAGTCAGACGATCGAAGAGGTCGGGCTGCTCATCAAGCGCGCCCTGCGCGCGGGCGACGTGGCCGCGCGCTTCGGCGGCGAGGAGTTCGCCGCGTTCCTCCTGAACGCCGACTGCGCGCAAGGGCTGGTCGCCGCCGAGCGCGTGCGCGCCTCCGTCGAGGAGAATCTGTTTTCGGCGACGCGGCGCGGGGCGTCGGCCGGCTCCGCGTCCGACCCGCTGCGGCTCACCATCAGCGTCGGCGTCGCGGCCTTCCCCGACGACGCGCGCGACCCCATCGAGCTGATCGAGCTGGCCGACACGGCGCTCTACCGCGCCAAGCATCAGGGGCGCAACCGCGTCGTCGCCTACTGCACGCCCGCCCCCGACGCCCAAGCCCGCGAGGAGTCGCGCCTCGTGCCGCGCGACGGCTGACCCGGCCCGCGTCGGCGCGTCAAACTCGCGGGCGCGCCGAAGAAACCCTTGCGGCCCGCGCCGCGTTTGCATATCATGGCCGCGCAATTCATTCCCCCTCCGGCGAAAGTTCCCCTCAAAGTCGATTCTGAACACGCGATGAGCCTCGGAGCGTCCAGATTACTCGCGCGCGCGTCGGTCGTGACGCTCGCCGTCTGCTGTCTCGCCGCACACGCGTCCGCGCAACAGGCGACCGCGCCGACGACGACGGCCACTCGGCAAGCCTCTCGACAAGGCCCGGCGGCGGGCGACAAGCCGACGCCCGAAGAGGCCGACCTCTCGATCACGGCGCGCGTGACGGCGCGCGAGGTGCTCTTCCGCAAAGTGCCGAACCCGAGCGTCGAGTTTCCGGGCCGCCCCGAGCGGCGCACGCTCTGGGAAGCCGACCGCGAGAACCTGCCCGAAGAGGTGCGGCCCGGCGTCACCTACCGCGACGTGGGCATCACGCTCCGCATCGTCAGCGTCTTCGCCGACATCGACCGCATCGTCGCCGAAGCCCTCGGCGAGACGCCCGTGACCGACGACGCCGCGCCCGCGCCCCCGAACGCGACGCCGCCCGACGACGCGACGCCGCCGTCCGACACCTCGCCCCACGCCGCCGCGAGCCGCGCGGACGCAAAGAGACGCGGCGCGCGGCGCGCGACCGGCACGCGCCCGGCGAGGACGCAACCTTGACGCCCAAACTTCTCCGCACCGCAGCCTTCGCGCTCGCACTCCTCGCGCCGGCCGTCGCGGCGCGCGC